>JADLHS010000474.1 GCA_020848635.1 Limisphaerales bacterium | reverse complement strand
CGCCGTTCGCTGCGGCCCAACACCTCGGCCAGCGGAATCATAAACGGTGAAAGATATTCCTGACTTTGCCGCCAGAGTTGCTCGTTCCATTCCATGGAAGCGAAGACTCGCGTACAATCCCAAAAAAGTACAAGATTTTACTTAACAGAGTAATATTAGTATTAGTAGCCCGGGTTTGCAGCTGGGTCAGGCTCAGAAAATTTTGATTCGCCCTTGCTGCCAGCAAGGTAGACTCCATATCCGCTGGCGCCCTTCCAACGCAGGCCGAAGCTCTGTCCGGCGGAAACATAAGCAAAGGATTCCAGATCTCTTGGCGTTGCACCCTCCATTCCCCAGTTGAAGTTCTCCAGCTGCAGGTCTTGAAGCTTTTGCGGATATGCGCCGTGCCTTTGGTAGTAGGCTTCGAGTTCGGGTGCGAGCCGAGTCCGTAATTCCATCATCTTCGAGGCCTCCCGTGTCGCCTCGGCCATTCGTCGAGCATCCCGTAACTGGACATAACCAAAGCAAAAGATGCCGGCCATAATGCCGAAGACAGCGATCACCAACGCAGTGTTCTTCATCCGCCAAAGAAATTTTGGATTTCCTTCACCACTTCCACGAAGCGGTCCACTTCGGCCTGGGTGTTATAAAAATAAAAACTCGCCCGGGCGGTGGATTCGACGCCGAGTTTGTGCATGAGCGGTTGGGTGCAATGATGGCCGCCGCGCAGCGCCACCCCCGCCTGATCCGCCAGCGTCACCACGTCGTGGGCGTGGACATCCTTGAGCAGGAAACTCACGAGGCCGGCGCGGCCGGTCTTCGGGCCGAAGAGGCGGATGTTTTTCAGCGCGGCAAGCCGGTCGTAGGCGTAGTGCGCGAGTTCCTGATCGTGCTTCCAGATGTTCTCGCGACCGATGGCGTCGAGGTAATCCATCGCGGCATGCAGGCCGATTGGGCCGGAGACGTCGGGCGTGCCGGCTTCAAAGCGGTGCGGTGCGCGTTTGAACTCAGTATGCTGGTAGCCGACGGATAAAATCATTTCGCCGCCGCCTTGATACGGGGGCATGGCATCGAGCAATTCCGGGCGGCCCCACAGCGCGCCGATGCCGGTGGGACCGCAGATCTTGTGGCCGGAGAGCGCGAAGAAATCGCAGCCGATGGCCTGGACATCCACGGGCATGTGTCCGGCGCTTTGGGCGCCGTCCACGAGCGTGACGATGCCGAGGTTGCGGGCGCGGGCGCACAGGTCGGCGACGGGATTTACCGTGCCCATCGCGTTCGAGATGTGAACCATGGAAAAAATCTTCACCGGCTTGGTGAGCAGAGAATCGAGCTTGGTCAGATCAAGCAAACCTTCATCGCCGGTGACGGGCACGTAGGCGACCTTGGCGCCGGTGCGTTGGGCCAGCATTTGCCAGGGGACGAGATTGCTGTGGTGCTCCAGTTCGGTGAGCAGGATCACGTCGCCGGGCTGGAGATGTTTGGTGCCCCAGGAACTCGCGACCAGATTGATGCCTTCGGTCGTGCCGCGGGTGAAAATGATTTCGTCGGCGCTGCCCGCGTTGATGAACTTGGCGACGCGCGTCCGGGCGCCTTCAAATGCGGTGGTGGCACGATTGCTCAACTCGTGAATGCCCCGATGCACGTTGGCGTTGTCGTGCTCGTAGTAATGAACCAGCGCGTCAATCACCGCCCGCGGTTTCTGCGAGGTGGCGGCGTTGTCGAAATAGATCAGCGGCTTGCCGTGGACTTGTTGGTCCAGAATCGGGAAGTCGGCGCGGAGGCTGGCCCAGTCAATTTTATTTGAAACACTCATCGAAATTTTGAACCGCAGCGACGCTGAGGCGCAGAGAAAACCATCCCCTCACTCGGCGCCGCTGCGTTGAATTACATCAACCCGAGTTGCAGTTTGGCCGCCTCGGTCATCATGCCTTGATTCCACGGCGGGTCCCAGACCAGTTCCACGTTCGCTTCGTCAATGGGTTCGAGGGAGATGAGTTTGTTTTGCACGTCCTGCGCGAGCACCGGGCCCATCCCGCAGCCAGGGGCGGTCAAGGTCATCTTCACGTCGGCCTTGTAGTTGTTCGCGCCAATGGAGGTGAGGTGACAATCATAAATCAGCCCGAGGTCCACCACGTTGACCGGAATCTCCGGGTCGTAGCAGGTCTTGAGCGCTTCCCACACCTGCTTCTCCAATTGTTCCTGGGTGACCGGGCCGCTCGGAATCGCGGGTGCGCGTTTGGTTTCCACTTCCAGACCGAGCGCATCGGCATCCCGGGCCTCGATCCGGAACATGTTGCCGTTGACCACGACAGTGTAGCTGCCGCCAAGGGACTGCGTGATGTGGGCGGGCTCGCCTTTCATTAAGGTGACCTTGGTGCCAACCGGCACAATGGCGGCTTCGACGTCGCGGGTGAGAATGACAGGACCTGTATTCATAAATTGCAATCCGGTAAAATTGACACCGCCACCATGCCTTAATCGGGCCCGAAGTGCTAGCCCAGAAGAGGTGCCCCAAGCTCGGCGGTTCCCAAGCGACATCCGCGTCCCGGCGCAACGGCCATATGAGGCTTGCTTGCCCTCCGCACGATGCGCTAGGCTGCGCCAGCAACTTCAGCATACGATTAGCATGTCAACACCAAGCACGCAAACCAGCCGCATCAGCCGTCAGTCCCTGAACAAGAGCGAGGTCCTGTGCGTGATCATGGGCGGCGGCCAGGGCACGCGCCTTTTCCCCCTCACCAAGGACCGAGCCAAGCCCGCCGTGCCCCTGGCGGGCAAGTACCGCCTCGTGGATGTGCCGATCTCCACCTGCATCAACTCCCAGTGCCGGCGGATTTATATTTTGACGCAGTTCAATTCCACGTCGCTGCACAGTCACCTGTCCCAATCCTACAAGTTTGATCATTTCACCGGCGGCTTTGTGGAGGTACTCGCCGCCCAACAGACGTTTTCCACCACCTCCTGGTACGAAGGCACGGCTGACGCGGTGCGCAAAAACCTCGTCCACTTCCTCAATCACGACTTCGAGTACTTGATAATTCTTAGCGGCGACCAGTTATTCCGCATGGATTTCAGCCGCATGCTCGCCGAACACAAGGACGCAGGGG
Source organism: Limisphaerales bacterium (assembly GCA_020848635.1). Lineage (GTDB taxonomy): Bacteria > Verrucomicrobiota > Verrucomicrobiia > Limisphaerales > JADLHS01 > JADLHS01. Next base: position 7,932 of record JADLHS010000474.1, on the reverse strand, counting down.
CCGATGTGACCATCGCCACAATCCCGGTTGGCCGGGCGGAAGCGCAGTCGCTGGGCATCATGCAAATTGACGAGAGCCGACGGATCACGCGGTTTGTCGAGAAGCCCAAGGATTCGGCCGTGCAGGATTCGCTGCGGCTGCCGGCCGAGTGGCACACCAAGTTTGGCATCGAAGGTGGGCGGGAACAATTCCTCGCCTCAATGGGCATCTACGTCTTCAATCGCAACGTCATCGAAACGCTGCTGGCCAACAAGCACACCGATTTCGGCAAACACATCATCCCGGGCGCCATTGAGACCCATCGCGTTTGCTCGCATATCTTCCAAGGCTACTGGGAGGACATTGGCACCATCCGCGCATTCTTTGACGCCAACCTCGACCTCGCCGCCGAGTTGCCCCGATTTAACTTCTTCGACATGAGCGCCCCGATTTTCAGCCGTCCGCGCTTTTTGCCGGGTTCAAAAATCAACGGCGCGCAGATTGATCACGCGGTGGTTTCCGATGGCTGCATCATCAACCAGGCCAAAATCTCCCACAGTATCATCGGCCTGCGCATGCTGGTCGGCGCGGGCACGGAACTGCACCGCGTCGTGGCTTTGGGATGCGATTATTACGAATCCAAGGAATCAATCGTCGAACACGAAAAAACTGGCAAACCACCAATCGGCATTGGTTTAAACTGCCGCATCGAAAACGCGATCATTGACAAGAATGCCCGCATCGGTAACAACGTCGTCATCTCGCCGTCCGGCAAGCCGGACAATGTGGATCACCACCTCTATTACGTCCGCGACGGCATCGTCGTCATTCCCAAGGGAGCTTCGATCCCCGATGGAACGGTGATTTAACCGTCCGCCCGGCCTCCGGAGCCAAATCCCGTTGACGCTACCGCGTGCTTCTCCGCATGATGCCACCCAGCGTGCGGTTTTATGCCACACGCATTTGAACTGAAACGGCCAAAACTGAAATTGATTATGAATCTGGATGCTCTTTATTCCGAACTGACGCTGAAAACCAACGCCAAACTCGCGCTCGTCGTGCTCGACGGTCTCGGCGACCTCGCCACGAAGGAACAAAATTATCTCACGCCGCTGGAAGCCGCCCACACGCCAAACCTTGACGCGCTCGCCAAAGATTCCGCGCAAGGCCGCATGATACCCGTCGCGCCCGGCATCACGCCCGGCAGCGGCCCGGGCCACCTCGGATTGTTCGGGTACGATCCGCGCGAATTTCAAGTTGGCCGCGGCGTGATCGAAGCGCTCGGGCTGGGCGTTGAGTTGAAACCAGGCGATGTCTGCGCCCGGGCGAATTTTGCGACTCTCGACGCCAAAGGCATTGTCACCGACCGCCGGGCCGGGCGCATTCCGACCGAGACGTGCGAAGAGCTTTGTGCCCTGCTGGCGGCGAAGATCAAGAAAATCGGCGACACGCAGATCATCATCAAGGCCGGTAAGGAACATCGCTTCGTCGTGGTCTTTCGCGGCAAGGGCCTCGAAGGGCCGCTTACGGACGCCGACCCGAATCGCGAAGGTTACGCCATACCAACCGTCAAGCCGCGCGACGCTAAAAATGCGAAGCAGAAGAAAATGGCCGGGCTGATCGCCTTATTTTACAAGGCAGCGCTGCCGATCCTCGCCAAGGAAAGGCCGGCCAATGGTTTTCTCATGCGCGGCATTGCGCACCAGCCGAGCATTCCGCTGTTCGAGGATCGTTACCGGCTCAAGCCGGTCGCCCTGGCGGTTTATCCCATGTATAAAGGACTTTCCCAACTGGTGGGCATGACCAAGATCGAAGGCCCGCAGACCATCGCGGAACAATTCGAGCGCTACCTGACCGAGTACGACCGCTTTGATTTCTTTTTCATCCACTACAAATACACTGATAAAGCCGGCGAGGACGGCAACTTTGCCGCGAAGAAGAAAGCCATTGAAGACTTCGACGCCGCGCTGCCGATTCTCTTGAAGAAACGGCCCGACGTACTGGCCATCACCGGCGATCATTCGACGCCGGTCGCGGCGAAAGGCCACTCGTGGCATCCGCAGCCGGTGTTGCTGCACTCGGCCTTGAGCGGTTCGGACAAGCTGGATCGGTTCACCGAAACAGGTGCGAATACCGGTTCGCTCGGCGTGTTCGAGGCTAAATATCTGCTCCGGCTCATGCAGGCCAACGCGAAACAGTTTGATAAGTTTGGGGCGTAGAGGCTCGTGACCCGGCTGGGCGCGGAACTCAAGTGGCGACGCAAAACTGCACCGATGTTGGGTCAGTGGCGCTGAGGCGAGCCACGAAACTGTTGATTGTGGGCGGGTTACGCGTACCGATGCGGCTGACCATGAGTGGATCACCTGTCGTTTCCGGATGGGAGGACGGGCATCCTTCTCGAGCGGGAGTTGGACCCGGATTTCCAGAAGGTTAGAGTCGGTCCACTCGACTGGATAGCGGAAGCCTATCGCGCCGGCCGCTATGGAATGGCAAGCGCTTCGACCTTGATTCTTCCGACCAACTGACCCGGCAGATTCTGGTCCAGCGAGCCCGCTTCCATTCTCTCCATGGCCACATGGCCGTCGCCGAAGACCACGCTGGCTCTCTGCATGTGGCGGAAGTGGGCGGTGGCTTCATTGCGGTTGGTGCTCACGTAATAGAATTCCTCCAGCATCGGATTTGATCGTGAGGCGGGGGCTTGAAACGTGTTCACCTGCGCCGCATCGGCGAGCAACGTGGTGGCCGCCGGGCGCGCGATGTTGGCCGCAGGCACGGGCGGTTTGCCGGGCATGGCCGAGAGATGCAGATTGTAGCCGTAGCCGTAAGCCGCGCCGCGCGCCTTGAGTTTGAATTGGCCCAGCGCGTAGTTGAGGGATGGACACAACTCCACGCCGCGCCCTTCCAGATACGGCCAGAGCGCTCCCGCCGGCGCCTCGAACGGACGGTCCCCTTCCGCGCCCGGCCCGAGCCAGCCGAACCAGAATAGTTGCCCACCGTTGGTGAACCCGCTCGTGTAGCGGAAGCAATTCCCCGCGTTGTCATCCCAATACATCTGCGTGGCGAGGCCGAGTTGATGGAGATTGCTCACGCATTTGAGGCGTTGCGCCGTCGCCTTGCTGCGCGAAAGGGTCGGCAGCAACATCGCCGCAAGGACCGCGAGGATGGCGATGACGACGAGGAGTTCAACCAGGGTGAACGCCGCGCGGAGGATGATTTTCCGGTTCGAGCGGCTCATTTGGAAACGGGATAGGGACAATGCCGGCAACCGTTGCCGCAACAATAACCACGCCGGAGATGATAAGCTCCGGCAAAAACCATCAACCCCCGGTCGAAATAGAAATCTCCAGGCCGGAGCGCAAGCGAGTTGCCCGAGTGGCTCGCGTGCTCGCACGCGCGGTCGTTTTGGCCATCGCCGCTGGCAGCACGCAGGCGGTCGTGAACTCCGTCGCAGAACAGACAAGGTTGGGCCGCAACGTTCATGGCCACTGCGCCTGTACGCGGTAAAGTGCGCTGACCGTTGGCGGGTTCGTGTCGTGCATCATCATCGTGCCGGCGATGCCGGCGACGGGGGCGGAAGCCGGCAACCAGGATTGATAATCCGTTGACCGTTCCAGATGATAGAGCCAGTTCGTAGTGCTACGGAACTGGATTTGGCCGGGGCCGGTGGCCGCGACCCATGTCACCGGCGGCGGCGCGGCAAAGACAAAATTGTCGAGGATGCCGTGGGCGAGAACTGAACCCTCATAGCCGGGAAATTGTCCCGCGTCGTTGAAACTGCTCACGCCGAAATGGTCCACGATAAAATCGCTGAAACCGGCGCCCAGCGTGGCGTCCTGCACCGGGCCAAACGCAACGCCATTGCTCGTGATCGTCGTGCGCAACGTGCGATCGTCCGCAGTGTAAAGCATCGCGACGTGGAAGGTCGGGCCGGGGGCGAGTTCCAGTGGAAACGTGAAGCCGCCGGTATTGTATTCGTTGAGCCCGGAGATCAACACCGGCGAAACCGTCGCGCCGTAGCCGGAATCCCAGAAGTAATCGAACTCCACCAGATTCGGCGCTTCAAACCCGGAGGCGCGATGGTAGCCCGTGTTCGTGGCTTGCACGAGGTTGATCAGGCCCATGGCGATTTGAAACGTGAACGGCTTGTCCGGGTCTGTGCCGGGGCCGATGTCGTTCAGGCGCACATCGAACCCGAGCAGGAAGTCGTCGGCCTTGGTGAGATTCGCTCCAACCGCATGGGTAAAGTAGCTGTTCGGTTGCGACGAATCCCAGGTGACGGCGAGATTTTGATTCGTCGCGTTCCAGCCAAACAGGCTGGAGTTCCCATAAACGCTCCATCCAGTGGAAGCCGGGTCGCCGGAAAAGTTCTCGGCGATGGTCGTCGCTTGAGCGGCGTTGAATGAAACGGACAACAGGCCAGCAAGGGCGGCCAACAATGGCAGAGGGATTTTCATGGGCTGATCTTTCAATTTGTCCGCCGAAAACATTTCCGACGGACGGGTTTGGGTTGAGAGACCAGCGCGGAGCAGAGGCAACAAAAAAGCCTTCACTCGCGCAAAACGGGGAATGAAGGCATCCAACGAATCCCACCCTGCACCCGCAGGCTGGGCTGGCCTCATCCTTCTCTTTGCGGAGAAGTTGGTGGAGGTTGGTTGAGGGTCATTGGCTGATCGTTGACAGGTGAACCGCCGAGCGATTCTCCGCTATCAATTCTCAACCATGAACCAACAACTCCCTTCCCACCGGACGAGTGCCGACAAATGGATATCCTGACTCCGGACCTCAAACCTTACTCCCGCCTTCCCGCTGGCGTTGACCCAACCAACAGTGGCTTGTGGGAGTTTGTAATCCGTTACAGTGGCGCAACCGTCGCCGATTCTCACGGCGTTCCCTGCATTTGACGACAACTAGATGGCGGACCCGCGTCCGCCGCTTTCAAAGAACATCACAGTGGTACGCCGGGCCGGAGAAATTGCCAAGCCGAAAATCCAAATGTATTTTCCGGCGAACGAACCGGAATCAGCTGCAAATTAGCGGTTTTTCCTGGTGCCAACTTGTGCTCTGCTCGTAGGCGTGGGCGATCCGCAGCATCGTTTCTTCGCCGAAGGGTTTCCCCAGCAGTTGCAGGCCAATCGGCAGTTTCGCCTCCGCGTTGGACGTAAAACCGCACGGCAGGCTCACCCCGCAAATCCCCGCCAGGTTGCACGAGATGGTGAATACGTCGGAGAGATACATCTGCAATGGATCGTCGGACTTCTCGCCGATTCTAAACGCCGCCGTCGGCGTCGTGGGCGTGATGATGGCGTCAACCTGCTCGAACGCCTTCAAGAAATCCTGCCGGATCAGCGTGCGGACTTTTTGGGCGCGCAGATAATAGGCATCGTAGTAGCCGCTGCTGAGGACGTAGGTGCCAAGGATGATACGGCGTTTCACTTCCGGGCCGAAGCCCGCGCCGCGCGTGCGGCAATAAAGCTCAAGGGGATCCGCGCCATCCACCCGCGCGCCGTAACGGATGCCGTCGAAACGCGCAAGGTTGGCCGACGCCTCGGCGGGAGCGATGATGTAATAGGTGGCTGCGGCGTATTCCGTGTGCGGCAGGGAGATTTCTTCCACGCTCGCCCCGAGCGACTGCAATTGCCTCACCGCCGCGTCCACGGCGGCTTTCACTTCGGGATCGAGGCCGCCGATCATGTATTCCTTTGGCAAACCCAGACGCAGACCCTTGATATTGCCGGTCAGGCCAGCGGTATAATCCGGCACGGGCTGCGCGACGCTCGTGGAATCGCGCCGGTCGTGCCCGCTGATGACATTCAACATCGTGGCGCAATCCCGCACGTCCTTCGTGAACGGTCCGATCTGATCCAGCGAGGACGCAAAGGCCACGAGACCGTAACGCGAAACGCGGCCATAAGTCGGCTTCAGCCCGACGCACCCGCACAGCGCCGCGGGCTGGCGAATCGAACCGCCCGTGTCCGAACCGAGTGTGGCGATGGCTTCGTCCGCCGCGACCGCCGCCGCCGAACCGCCGGAGGAACCGCCGGGAATGCGCGTCAGGTCCCACGGATTGCGCGTGAGGCCGAACGCGGAATTCTCCGTGGAACTGCCCATGGCAAACTCGTCCATGTTCAGCCGGCCAAATACAATCGCCCCGGCGGCTTTCAACTTTTCAACCGCTGTCGCGTCGTAGGGTGAAACAAACTGGCCGAGAATCTTCGAGCCGCAGTTGAGCGGTTGGCCTTTGACGGCCAGAACGTCTTTGACCGCGATGGGCACGCCCAGCAATGGCTGTTGCGCCTGGGTCGCGCCCGAAACCATGGCGTGGTCCGCTGCGTCCGCCTGGGCGAGCGCATCCGCCGCATTGAGGCTGATGAACGCGTGGATTTGGCCATCCACACGGTTGATCTGGTCAAGGCAGGCCTGGGTCGCCTCGCGCGCGGAGACTTCGCGCCGGGCAAGACGGGTGGTCAGTTTGGAAATGGTGAGCTGGTTTAGCATCGGAGTTTCTAACCACGAAATACACGAACTACGCGAAAAGGGATTTTCATTCGCGGATTTCGAAGATTTCGTAGTTCATCGTGCATGCGAATCTACTCGACGATCTTCGGCACGATGAAAAGGCCGTTGGTTTGTTTGGGGGCGTTGCGCATCGCTTCGTCGTGCGGGAGCGAAGCCTGGGTTTCGTCGGTTCGAGTCACGTTGACCGTGGGGACGGCGTGGGCGGTCGCCTCGACGTGGCTCACGTCCAACGTTTTCAATTTATCCATGAAGCCGAGGATGTGGCCGAGCTGGGTGCCGAGTTTCTGCTCTTCGTCCGGCGAAAGCTGGACGCGGGCGAGGTGCGCCACGTATTTCACATTAAAATCACTTGCTGCCATGGCGGCCAAAATAGCGGTCCTGCGTGCAAGTTCCAAGATTCAAGTTCGGGGTGCCGTCAGCGCGGTTTCATCCAAGCTCAGCTTCCCGAACACAACTGCTTCGAAGACCAGCCGCGTCAATCCTCGTCGAATTTTCGCTGGAGCAAGGCTTCGATTTCGTCCACGGCGGCGTGACCGTCCTTGCCTTCGGCATGGACGGTGAGTTTGCTGCCCGGCCCGGCGGCGAGCATCATCAGGCCCATGATGCTTTTGCCGTTCACTTTTTCGCCGTCCTTTTCCACGAAGATGTCGCAGGCAAAGCGGTTGGCCGTCTTGACAAACATCGCCGCCGGCCGGGCGTGGATGCCCAGCTTGTTCACCACGGTCAGTTCTTTGGAGAAGTTCCCGTCGTCGTCCGGCGATTTTTTGGCGCTCATCAAATCGGTGTCCTACCGTTACAACTAGCAAAAGCCGCTGAATAATCCATTCATTTCTGCGCCTTCGCCGTTTCGGCCATCTGGAGGATGAGCCGTTTGTTTAATTCCTGGGCCGGGTTGTAACCGGTAAGCGTAAGCTTGGTATGCAGCGCCGCGACTTCGATGAGCCGGGCGATATCGCGCCCCGGTTTTACCGGAAGAATGATGTGCGGAATCTTCACGCCGAGAATTTCGGTGAACTGCTGTTCCATGCCGAGCCGATCCACATCCGGCACATCGTGCCAGGTCTTGAGGGACACGACGAGGTCCACGCGCTTGTTCGAGCCGATGCTTTTCACCCCGAACATGGCGGCCACGTTGATGATGCCGATGCCGCGCACTTCCATGTGATTGCGGGTGAGTTCTGCACTCGTGCCCAAGACTTCGCGGCCATCCAGCAGGGTCACTTTGGTTATGTCGTCGGCCACCAGGCTGTAACCGCGTTCGATGAGGGCCAGGACGCTCTCGCTTTTGCCGATGCCGCTTTCGCCCTTGATGATGACCCCGACGCCATGGATGTCCACCATGCTGCCCATCTCGCTGCCGCGGCGCGCAAACATCGCGTCCAGGGCCAGGGTGGCCTGGTTGATGAATTTCATCGTCAGCTGCGGCGTGCGGAAGAT
>JADLHS010000473.1 GCA_020848635.1 Limisphaerales bacterium | reverse complement strand
CTTCCACGAACCCTTTGATCAGCCGCGATGGCCGGTGGGTGGTCTTCCAGAGCAAGTCAACCAGCCTGGTCACCAACTCGGTCACCGGCAGCACAACTCGTTTGTTTGCGCGTGACCGCCTCACCAGCACAACTGCGCTGATCAGCAAAGCGGCCAACGGCAGCGGTCTCACCAGGGATTCCGGCTCGCCTTGGCTAAGCCCCGATAGCCGGCTGGTGCTTTACACGAACCAGAGCAAAACGGTCTATCTCTATGACGTGCTCAACCGCACGAATATGCTTGTTTGTACCAACTGCTATGCGCCCGCCATGAGCGCGGATGGACGTTGGGTCGCGTATGAAGTGATTGGGGCCAGCCAAATCCGCGACGTGCTGTTGCTGGATCGCCTAACCGGGACCACGAATCTCGTCAGCGTCAACCTTGCAAACACTGGCGGCGGCAATGCTTCCTCGTTCAAGCCAGTCATCTCCTACGATGGGCGCTATATCGTCTTCTCCAGCCGCGCAAACGACCTGGTGGACAATGATAACAACGGCCTGACGGACATTTTCATCCGTGACCGGGCTCTGAATACAACAATTCTCGCTAGCCTTAATCGTCAGGACCCGGGTTCGGGCAATAACCTATCCGGCAGACTGTCCTTGGCGCGGACGGCCGGTCCGTGGCCTTTCTCAGTTTGGCCGACGATTTGGTGGCGAATGATTTCAATGGCGCGAGGGATGTGGTGGTGTTGCGCCTGGAAGCCGGCGATTCGGACGGCGGCGGTTTGCCGGATGATTGGGAACTGGCTTATTTCGGAAACCTCGCGCGTGATGGCAGCGGAGATTTTGATGGCGACGGCCATAGTGACTTGCAGGAATTCCTGGCCGGTACCGATCCTACTAACACCGGCTCCATTCTGCGGGTGCTAACGCTTACGCTGCTGGGCGGGGAGACAACCATTCTCTGGAGCGCCACTCCGGGAAAAAAGTACCAAGTTCAATACAAAACAAATCTGACCGATGCCGGTTGGTCGAACCTGTTTGGAGTGGTCACCGCGACGGGCTCGAGCACCTCGCAGGTCGATAACACCAGCGGATCCGGCGAGCGGAGGTTTTATCGGGTTGCGCTCATCCCATGAGGGCGAGTCATCAATTTCCCGGCAGAGTCGAGAGCGGCTTTTCACCAGTATAATAGCGGTAGTCGATTCCCGCAGCATAACCGGTAAAAGGAATCTTCTGCACTTGCCCAGAAAGCCAAAGCGTATTGGATCGTCGATCATGCCGGTACCATTCCTCCTCGAAATGGTAGCCGCCATAGTATCTTGCTGAAATACCACCGTACATCGCGGGAGCGTTTGCGCCAATCCACTGCACCAGGATACGGGTGTCACCCGGAAACAGCGCCAGTGAATCGGAACTTCCCTCCATTCTTTGTTCGGCGGCGTCGTGAGTCATGATCATGGTGGACGGGTTCTCTATGTCAGTGACCTTCAAGAATGTGTTCACGGGGTAGGATCTCGTCAGGTATTGATTGAGGCCGTAGGTTGAAGTGAGCCAGAACTCGTGCGGATATGAGAGCCCACTGTCCACCCACTCATCCACGATCTTGGCGCCAGGGCATCGGAACAACTCGCGGCTCATTCCAACGAGAGAGTGATAAGCAACACCCCAGTACGCTCTTGAGTCATTTGGCGAAAGAATCGCGGTGTTGGTTGGGTCTGCCGTCCATTGGCCGCCGTTCGAAGTAAACCCGTCGCCCGTGTTATGCAACGTGTCATTGTAGTCCGTCGCATAAGCCATCATGCCATTGTAAATCTGGCGCAGATTGTTCATGCACATGGCGCTGTTATCCTGGTGTTTTGTCCCCGCCAGCGCCGGGAGCAGCAGCAGCGCCAGCATGGCGATCGTGGCTAGGACAACCATCAGTTCGGTGAGGTTAAATCCGTCGCGAGAAGATCCGTGATCCGTCTTCCTTTGATGCCGGGGGGTCAATTCGTCCCTCATAAAAATCTCTATTTTGTTGGTTGGAACAAAACAAACACCCCAATGCGCACTTTGGCAAGTTATTATGTTGTCGCCCGTTCTCGGGCCGTTTGCCCCAATGTTCAAGCCAATGATTTTCTAGAAATCCATGACGATGATTTCTCCTGCAGGGCCTACGGTCGTGACATACATCACTCCAATAGGCTCGGCGCTTGACGGCGTGCCCCAGCGTCGATCGAATTCATTTAAGCCGGAAACGCGTGGGGCCCGACTACCACTTTCTCGAGCTGAACCGTTGAAACGATTTATGAGAACGCGGACATTTACCTGTTTGACCATCGGATTGATCGGGCTTTTGTCCGCCGCGCCCGTGCACGGCGCGGGCGAGATGAAGGTTGGCGTCGGCAAGGTGGTCATTACTCCCAAGCAAGACATGTGGTTGGCCGGCTACGCCTCCCGCACCAGGCCGTCCGAGGGGAAGCTCCACGATCTCTACGCCAAGGCGCTGGCGCTCGAGGATGAAACGGGCGCCCGGACGGTGCTGGTGACGAGCGACCTGATCGGGGTGCCCGCCGCGCTCGTCAATGACACGGCGAATCGGGCGCGGGAGAAATTTCAGTTGCCGCGCGAGCGGCTCATGGTCACGGTGTCGCACACCCACACCGGACCGGTGCTCCAGGACCGGTTGCAACACATGTATGGTCTGAATGAAACCCAAACACGTTTATTGGAAGCGTATTCCAAAACCTTGCCCGACCTTTTCCTCCAAGCCATCGCGAGTGCATTGAATGACCTGCAGCCGTGCCGGGTGGAATGGGGCGTCGGGCGGGCGGGCTTTGCCGTGAATCGCCGTCAGTACACCCCCGGCGGTGTCATCAACGGAGCGAATCCCATCGGGCCGGTGGATCATGACGTGCCGGTCATGAAAATCTCGCGGGCGGATGGTTCGATCAAGGCGGTGGTGCATGGTTACGCCTGCCACAACACCACGCTGAATCTGCAAAAGTTCTCCGGCGACTATGCCGGGTTCTCCCAAGTTTACCTCGAAGCGAAGCTGCCCGGCGCCACAGCGTTGTTCGTCTGCGGCTGTGGTGGCGACGCCAATCCGCTTCCCCGCGGGACGGTGGAACACGCGCAGAAGTACGGAACGGAACTGGCCGAAGCGGTACTCGCCGCGGCAAGGCAGCCCTTGACCGATCTCAAAGGGCCGATCCGCGCCGCCTTCAAGGAAGTGTCCCTGGCGTTGAGTCCGCCGCCGCCCCGCGCCGAGGTCGAAAAACAATTGCAGGATTCCAATGTCTATGTTCAACGCCGCGCCCAGTTACTGCTCAAAACGCTGCATGAGAAAGGCGCGCTGCCGACAACTTATCCGTATCCAGTCCAGGCCTGGCAGTTTGCGGATGGGATGCAGATGATCGCACTGGGCGGCGAGGTGGTGGTGGATTATTCGTTGCGGCTGAAATACGAATTGGGCCGGGAACGAACCTGGGTGATTGCCTACGCCAACGACGTCTGCGCCTACATGCCATCATTGCGCGTTTTGCGGGAAGGCGGCTACGAAGGCGCCGAATCCATGATTTATTACGGGCATCACGGCCCGTGGGCGCCGGCGATTGAGGAGAATATCATCGGCGCGGTCCATGAGCTGGCACGCCCTGCGAAGAAATAGTCCTTCCCCCAACCGGCTGCGACCGCCAATGCCAAAATCAGCATTACCCTGCGCGGACCTGTCACGGGTTAATCGCTACTGGTGCCGTTATCGCCGGTCCAGGTGAACTCCGGGTGCGGCTGATTGTCATTATTCCAGCGGCGGCGCCATTTCGCGTCGTTGGGATTGACCACCTCGCTCCGGCGCGCAGATTCGGCGTGACCGTCGGCAAACATCAGGACGCAGCGGCCGTTGTGTCGTTTGGCGGGCCACTGGTCGCTCTCCTTGGGATCAATGTTACCGTCCCACGAGCGATCCGATTTGCTGTCGGTCAGGACAATCATATCCGCCGGCGCTTTGACGCGACTTTCCGGCATTTCCGGTTGGGACGGCGGGTTGATGTCGCCGCCCAGTCCCAGTTGTTGCGACAAGCTTTGCGTGACCGGGCCGAGGCCCCAATCATTGTAGCCGTAGCTAAAACCGACGCCGGTGCCAGAGGCGGTCAGGACATCGATTTTACCATTGAGGGATTTGTTCGCGTTGGTGTCCCATTGGAACTCCGGTTTGTTGGCCGGACACCAGAAGGAGGCGCGGTTGGTGCCCATCTGCGAGAAAAGCCGGAGCGGCCAGACATAAATGAACTCCGGGACTTTGATGCAGCCGGGATATTTCTGGGATTCGTTCACATACATAACCGTGGCGATTCCGATCTGGCGAAGGTTGTTGAGACAGGCCGTCTGCTGCGCCTTGGCCTTGGCTTTGCTCAGGGCCGGCAGCAACATCGCGGCGAGGATGGCGATAATGGCAATCACCACCAGCAATTCAATGAGCGTGAAGGCAAATGCACTGCCTTTCAGCGCCGGTGGCATGGTCGCTTTTTGATTCATCAGGGTCGTTGCAACCATGCTGGCGCAGACGCCAAATGACAATGCAATTTTTTCCTCAATCCCACGACGAATCCCGATCATTGGAAGGAGAGCATGCGGAGTTGCCCAGGAAGCAGGTCAATCCGTAGCCCGGGAAGGCTCCATGCTTGGGCCGACCGATGAGCAAAAGCGACTTTACGTACCGGTAGCGGATTATGACCGCAAGGGGACGATCCATCCGGTTGCGAGCGAAACCGGCGACTAAAATGGATTTCCAATTCATGACGCCATTTTCGGTTTCTCCAGGAGCAACGTTTTCGCTATTGACCCTTCACGCCGATTGTTAACCCTCCCCTAATTATGAATCTGAACAACCCGCCGCGCATCCTCACCACTACGGTTGGCTCCTATCCCGTTCCCGAATGGCTGAGTGCGCTGCCAAGTGAACAGGCGTTGCTCGACGCCACCCGCGTCGTCTTCGACCTCCAGCGCCAGGCGGGGATTGACCTGCCCACCGATGGCGAGTTTTACCGCTTCGACATCAATCACCCGGACACCAACGGGATGATTGATTACTTCGTCCGTCCGTTCGGTGGCATCCGCTCCGATGTCGGACGGAGGGATACCGCGGCGTTTCGCGCGAAACCGGAAATGCGTTTTCGCGGCAAGCCGGCGGGCGTCGTCGTCGGCCCGATCACCGAAGGCGCGCTGAATCTGCCGGCCGATTGCGCGCGGGCCGGCAGCGTGGCCGGCGGGCCGTTCAAGTTCACGGTGACCAGTCCTTACATGCTCGCCCGCACCTTGCTCGACGAACATTATCACGATTTCGAAAAGCTCACGCTTGCCCTGGCTGATGCGCTCGCCGCCCAGGTGCGCGACCTGACTTGCGCCTGCGTGCAGGTGGATGAGGCCAACATCCCCGGCCACCCCACCGATGGTCCGCTCGCCGCCGAGGCCATTAATCGCGTGCTCGATGCGGTGCGCGGGCAGAAGGCGGTGCATTTTTGTTTTGGCAACTATGGCGGGCAGACCATCCAACAAGGCACCTGGGCGGCGCTGGTTTCGTTTCTCAACCATCTGCACGCCGACCATCTCGTCCTCGAACTGGCGCATCGGCCCACGTCGGATCTGGAGGCGCTCCGTGACGTGGATGCGCGCATCGGCCTTGGGCTCGGGGTGGTGGATGTGAAGATCAACCGTGTGGAAACGCCGGAGGAAATTGCGCGCAAACTCGAACACGCCGAGCAAATTCTCGGACCGGGTCGTGTGCGGTTCATCCATCCGGACTGCGGTTTCTGGATGCTCAAACGCTCCGTGGCCGACCGCAAAATTGCTGCGCTCGCCCAGGGCCGGGATTTGTATCTGGGGCGGTCTTAGCTTGCGCGGTTACACCTCAAAACCCTGTTCCCGAAATCGCTGCAACTTGTAGGTCAACGCCCGGCGGCTGATGCCCAGGGCCTTGGCCGTTTCCGTCCGGTTTTGCTGATGCTCCCGCAATCCCTGCAGGATCGCGTGCCGCTCAATTTCTTCCAAGCGCCCCGCGTCCGGCCCTTCCGCTGGCACCGGTGATTCCACCGCCGCCCGTAACCGCGCCGGCAGATGCTCCGGCAAAATCATTTCGCCGCGGGAAAGCAAAGCCGCCCGCTCCATGGCGTTGCGCAGTTCCCGCACGTTTCCGGGCCACGCGTACCGCGCCAACCCCGCCGCGACCGCCGACGAGAACCGCGCCTTTCCTTGGGTGAATTCCGCGAGGAAATGATTTGCGAGCGGTAAAACATCCTCCAGCCGCTCCCGCAACGCCGGCACGTTCAACTCCACGACGTTGAGCCGGTAAAACAAATCCTCGCGAAAGCTCCCCGCCTTCACCTGTTCCTCCAGATTCTTGTTGGTGGCGGCCAGAATGCGCGCGTTGGTTTGCCACTCGCGGTTGGAGCCGACGCGATTGAAACAACCGTTTTGCGTCACCCGCAGCAGCTTCGACTGCAACGGCGGCGACATGTCCCCGATCTCATCCAGGAAGATCGTCCCGCCGTTGGCCTCCTCAAATCGTCCGATGCGTTGCGCCACCGCACTCGTGAACGCGCCCTTCTCGTGCCCGAATAACTCCGTCTCCAGGAGGTTTTCCGGGATCGCCGCGCAATTCACCTTTACCAATGGCCCGCCCGCCCGCGCGCTCCAGCCATGAATCACGTCCGCCAGTACTTCCTTGCCCACCCCGCTTTCGCCCGTGATCAAAATCCGGCTTTCTGATGGCGCGATCAGAGACGCATCGTGAAACACCGCCTGCATCAGCGGACTGTGGGCGATGACGTTGGCGGGCAGTTGTCGCTCAGCGTTGAAGTTGACCGGTGCGGGTTGGGCCATGCCAGTTGCGTGTTGCACCGTTGCGAGCAACTCATCGAGATCAATCGGCTTGGCAAGATAATTCACCGCGCCATCGCGCATCGCCCCGACCGCCTCCCGGATGTCCGCGTAAGCCGTGACCAGCAGCACCGGCAACACAGCATGTTCCTCCCGCGCGCGGCGCAAGGTTTCCAAACCCGACAGGCCTGGCATCCGCACATCCGAAATCAGCATGCTGAACTCGGCGGTACGCAGCGTTTTCAAGGCAAGCTCCCCGGAGTCCACCGTTACCGTGTCGAAACCCTGACTTTGGAGAAACGACGTCAGCAGGCTGCGCTGCCCGGCGTCGTCATCCACGATCAGGATGCGTGGTGACTTCGGAGACGGTTGGCGGGGTTCGGGCGGCACGAGGCGACTCTAACAATTTCGGAGCGCACGTATCAAGTGTGGCCCCAAGACAGCTTGTGATTAATGGATTACCGCCCGAACATCCCCGGCATCCCACCGCCCATCCGGCCCATCATCTTCTGGAATTTGCCCATCTTTTTCATCATCTGCTGCATCTGGGCGAACTTGTTCATCATCGTGTTCAGCTCGGTCACGGTCACGCCGCTGCCTTTAGCTACGCGCATGCGGCGCTTGGCGTTCAGGATTTGCGGTGTCTGGCGTTCCTTGGGTGTCATGCCGCAAATCATCGCTTCCATGCGTTTGAACTCCTTCTCCTGCTTCGAAATATCCGTCCCCTTCAAAGCTTCCGCGCCGCCGGGCAACATCTTCATCACGTTCTCCAGTGGGCCGAGTTTTTTCATCTGGCGCAATTGATCGAGAAAATCCTCCAGCGTGAACTGGCCTTTGCGCATCTTTTCCTCCATGCGCTTCATGTCGTCCTCGTTGACGGCGGCGGCAGCTTTCTCCACCAGGCTGACGACGTCGCCCATGCCCAGAATCCGCGACGCCATGCGCTCGGGATGAAAGGCCTCGAACTCGTCGAGTTTCTCGCCCATGCCTGCGAACTTGATGGGCTTGCCCGTCACGGCCTTCAGACTGAGGGCGGCGCCGCCGCGCGCGTCGCCGTCCAGCTTGGTGAGGATCGCGCCGGTGATTTGGAGCGCCGAATCAAAGTGGGTCGCCACGTTCACGGCTTCCTGGCCTGTGGCGGCGTCGAGGACGAGGAGAATTTCCTGCGGTTTCACCAGATCGCGCAGGCGCACGAGTTCCTGCAGCAGCGGCTCATCAATTTGCAAACGGCCCGCGGTGTCGAAGATGATCGTGTTGCGATGGTTCGTCTTCGCGAACTCAAGCGCCTCCCGGGCGATGCGCAGTACGTCCGTCTCGCCGCGCTTCAGGAAGACGGGCACGTCCAATTGTTTGCCGAGCGTTTCGAGTTGGTCCATCGCGGCCGGCCGGTACACGTCCGCCGCCACCAGCAACGGCTGGCGACCCTGTTTGAGCAACAGACCGGCCAGCTTGCCGCTGGAAGTGGTCTTGCCCGCGCCGTGCAGGCCCACCATGAGGATGCAACTGGGATTGGCGCCCAGGTTCAAAGCGGCATTGGTCGAACCGAGCAAGTCCACCAGTTCGTCGTGGATGATTTTAACGATCTGCTGCCCAGGCTGGACGCTCTGAACAACTTCCGCGCCGAGGGCTTTGACGCGGACACGCTCGATGAAATCGCGCGCCACCTTGAAGTTCACGTCAGCTTCCAGCAGGGCCATGCGGACTTCGCGGAGCGCATCACCCGCGTTGGCCTCGGATATTTTGCCGAGACCGCGCAAATTGCGGAAGGCGTTCTGGAGTTTGCCGCTTAAGGAATCGAACATGCAATCAGGCTAGGGAAAGTCACGCGGGTTGACAAGGATTCGGCAGTGTGGCTTAATCTGCGGCCCTTGCGTGGTAGGTTACCCAAGTGGCCAACGGGGGCAGACTGTAAATCTGCTGGCTTACGCCTTCTCTGGTTCGAATCCAGAACCTACCACCATTCTAAAACCACAAGTAAAACAGTGGTTTTGATCAATAATAACGGGCTTCTAGCGAGTGATGGCGGTATCTGATTTGTGCGCTTTCCGGCGCTTGGTGTCTTTCCCTGACTTGTCCCCAAGAATGCGCAGAAAGTAACCACAAAGTAACCAATCGTATTGGCGTCCATTTGGGGGTTAATGCTTCAAAACCGCCGCTAAACACAGCAGCGATGGTTACAGGTTGGTTACAGTCAGGCGAAGAAGTAGCCCAACTCCCTCAAGCTGGTGTAGCCCTTTTGCCCCTCGCCTGTTTGGCCCATGACGATATGGTCCAGCACCTCGATCTTGAGCAGTTGCCCCCCACGGATCAGGTCGCGAGTTACTTTGATGTCCGCCTCGCTAGGGGGCGGGTCGCCAGAGGGGTGATTGTGCATCACCACAATGGCCGCCGCTGCTCCGATGACCGCCGGGCGGAAGACTTTCCCGCTGATGCACCAAAACCGTGTCCAGCGTCCCCGTGGTGATCAGGACATGGCCCTGAGTCTTGCGCCGGGTGTTGACCAGCAGGATGACCAGGCATTCAACGTCCGGGTTGAAATAGGGGTGGGAGATCACATGCTGCCGCCAGTAATCCGCCGCCTTGTCCGGCGTGTCGCACAGTTGCATTTCCGCCGGGGTGGGGCACTCCCGCAATGCCTGAATTTTGAATTCCTTGGGATTAAACAGCGGCTTGGCCCGGCGTTCCTTGGCGGGCAGCGCCAGCAGGGCGGGTTGATTCAATTCGGTCATACCTTTTCCATCCTTTGGCTGGCCCTGCGGGGTGCAGGCTGGCGGGTTTGTTTGACTCCCGCCGGCTGCCGGCCAGCCGCTTGTGCCAGCGAGAGTTTGCTTCTCGCCACTGGCAGGACGTGATGCTGGCGGGTGAAGAAAGCCG
>JADLHS010000472.1 GCA_020848635.1 Limisphaerales bacterium | reverse complement strand
TTTGTCGTGGACCGGCGCATCGGCGCGTATCTCACAGACGATGCATGCGTGTTCGAGAACGAACCCCTCGACCGGCTGGCGGCCGAAAAACAGATCGTGGCCTATCAACATTCCGGGTTCTGGCAGTGCATGGACACCTACCGCGAGCAGCAATTGCTGACGGGCATGTGGAACAGCGGCAAAGCGCCGTGGAAGGTGTGGTAAGCCGGTCGTGAGTAGCCGCCGACGTAAGGAGGCGGACTTTCCAGATTCGCAACTCGTTCCGCCTCCTCACGTCGGCGGCTACGGTTCGAGGGTTCAAAGCGCGACTACGGATGACGCAAGCGGAAGAACTCGGTCGGAGCGGCCGGGCCACCGGCCGGGAAGGTCATTTGTGAGCGGGTGACCGAGTCCGGGACATCACCCCAGGCGGTAGGATTATCCAAGCCAACGGTGTTGGTCTGCAGGATCCAGCCGACATAGGCCGATGGCCAGGAAACGGTGACGCCAGAACCGATGCGCGCGGCAGAAATATTCGAGCCGACGGACGGCACGGCAGTAGCGCTCGCCTCGGGAGACGGGGCGCTTTCACCGAATTGATTGGTGGCGGTAAGAATGTAGAAATAGGTGGTACCGTTGGCGAGGCCTGAATCGGTGAAGCTCGCGCCCGCAAGGCCGTTGGTGAGGGGCGTATAGGGCCCACCGCTGATGGTGGCTCGCTTGAGGTTGTAGGCTGTCGCAAAAGGCACTCCCTGCCACAAAAGCAAAACCTGGCGGTCGCCGGCTAAAGCAAAGGAAAGGGTTGGCGCTCCGGGTGCGGCAGTGGCGACGGGATTGGAGGGATTGTTTGTGGCGTTCAACCACCAAAGGGAGGTCGTGATGCCGCGCGGATAGTGGTAACCGCCGTGGAGAGCTCCGTTCGCAAAAAACGCGTCGCAGTACCCTTGATAGGACGCACCTTGAATCTGGACGCTGGCATGGATCTGATCCACGTCACCATTCACAGTGTTGTTGGTGATCCCCAGAACGGCCTCGGCGGCGTACTGGGCAATAAAGATTTTGCTTTGCCAGGTAATCTGGTTGGCACTGGTGGACAACCAGGCCCCCGTACTGGTATCCAGACATCGTCCCGGAACTAGGACTGCCGCGGTATGATTTGAAAGTGCTTGCAGCATCGCTGCGTACGGCCCGCCCGTCCGATCAATGGCGTTGGTCAGACCCATCGCGGCCGGATAAGCCAAGCCTTCGATCATCGGGGTAGTTGCTGCGGTGACGCTGCCATTCAACAGGGCGGGAAGGTAGCCCAAAGTGGCTTGGTAAGCGTTCCAGCGATTGACGATGGTGGCCGCCGTTACTGCCGCCATGGTTTGGCAGGTCGCCGCGTCAGCCGCATAGCCAACCTGGCTGAACATCGCATTCAGGGCGAGGTAGCATGCCCAGTTTCTCACGGCCAACCGCCCGCTGAACGCTGGTTTGATGAGCGAAGTATCCAGGCTGTCGAAGGTCGTAATCTCCCCCGCATTGACGTTCTTGGTGATGCCATCCCGGGCCGCGGCGTTGGTATGGTCCCGCAAGAGCATTGAGTTGAGGCAGGTCTGGAGCACGGTCACGTTGTTCGTGAGCCACACATTATCTGCCGTGTGACTCCAGTACAGCCCAGCCGATAGAATCCAGGCCTGGAGTTCCTCGTCGCCCATGTTCGCGCCGTACGCCGGACCCGTTCCGGAATTCGGCCAGAGCCCCATGTCGTGATAAAAGGAAAAGCCGTGACTCGACACTTGCGTGCCGGTGGGATTGTAGAGCGGAGTATCGAAGCTGTAGCCGGTGCCGGGGAGCGCGCCCGAAAAGCCATCCAACACGTTACGCAACACCCACGGCTGCATGCAGGCATTGAAGAAGGCGTGGTCCACCGTCAGATCGAACGTATTGATGTAATAGAAGTACCCTTCCATTTCCCACCAATGCACGCCACCTTGGGGATCGATCAAACAAGCGGTGTCGGCCATGTAGGAGTGGAGCGCATAGGAGGCAAGAAACTGGCGGTAGGGGTTGAGGCCGGCTTGGCTCATAGCTGTGGCCAGTTGCTGGCACCGCACCTTGGCGTCGCCGAAACCAGCGAAAGCGGAATCGATGACTTTGTCGATGGAGGGATACAGGGAGGTGTAATAATAGGAAGCGCCCGTGCGGGAATCGACCACCGCGCTCCGGTAATGGGCGATGACCACGGACAACGTTCTGGTCTGGCCAGATGGGACGACGAGGTGGAAGGCGAAACCCTGGTTGACGCCCGGGAAGACCGAGCCAAGGCGAGCGCCGGTCAACAGCTCGCAACTGCCACTTTGCACAGCCAACGCAGCCTCTCCCAAAGCAACGCCCTGATAGGCTCCGTTGGCGAAGGTTCTTTGTGTTACGGGAACCGGGAGGCCAAAGTAGAAATCCTCAGGCACAGTGTTGGCATTTGTGATCGTGAAGACCATCCAGGTTGCCGGAAGGAAGAAGCGCTGCTTTTCGGTCAGGGTCGCGGTGCTGAAGCTGGTCATCAACCACGCTGGAGTGTAATGGGTGAAAGCCAGCCCGGTGCCCGCGACAGTGTAATCGTCGGTGCCGGGGGTGAGTCTTCGTTGGATGTTGGTGTCGGGGAAGAAGAGTGTCGTCGGAGCAATGTTCGTGATGAAAGGCAGCAACCGCAATCCGGAATTCCCGGACAGCGCGATGAGCACGCCACCACCCCAAGGCCAGTAAGGATAGGCCCCTCCCAACGAGGTTCCCACGCCGCACGGCTGACCCTTGTAGCCGTAAGTCATAGTCGAGCAGGCTCCCATCGGAGCGTGGTCCACATTCATGAACACCAGTTGATTCGACGAGAGAAGCGTCAAGGCGGACAGGGAAAGTGTGCCCATCCACAACATGAGCAAGACCGGCAGGATCAGCCCAGCGAAAGAGTTCGGCAAGCCAGCGACCCGCGTTTTGGTGCTGGCACTTCCGTTGTTGAAAATTGCGCCCCAAGGCTTAAACGAACTCTCGGAGGTCTTCATAGAGCCCCACAAATGAGTCTTCGAGCTGCTGCACAATCAGTTCTAACTCGCATGCCAACCAGTTTCGCGCCCGCGGCTCGTGGCAGACAGCAAATCCATGTATCGCTCTGGGCCGCCTTACGAGCAAGTCTAAACTCGACCCAAACTCGACCGTGCGGGCATTGTCAAGGCGCACAGAAACGCGCCCGTTTGGCCGGCTGTTGATTAGGAATGAATTGCTCTGTGGCAAGTAACGGTGTTCAATGAGCGCCGTTTTATTCCGATGTTCAACGGATTTTACAGCGGCAAACGAGTCTTGGTGACGGGTCACACCGGCTTCAAGGGCGCCTGGCTTTCCCTCTGGCTCCAGCAACTGGGGGCCAAGGTCACCGGCCTCGCCCTGCCCGCGCCGACGAATCCGAATCTGCACGAAATCATCCAGCCCGGCACGTTCGCGCGCGAGATCATGTGCGACATCCGCGACGCGCAGGCGTTGGCGACCGCAGTAAAGGAAGTTCAGCCGGAAATCATTTTTCATCTCGCCGCCCAGCCGCTCGTGCGGCTCTCCTACCGGGAGCCGCTAACAACGTTCGCCACCAACGTCAATGGCACGGCGCACCTGCTGGAAGCGGTGCGACTCGCGGGCATCAACTGCGTCACCGTCTGTGTCACCAGCGACAAGTGTTACGAGAACCGCGAATGGGAGTTTTCCTATCGCGAGAACGATCCCATGGGCGGGCACGACATTTACTCGATGAGCAAAGGCGCGGCCGAACTCGTCGTGGCCGCGTGGAATCGCTCGTTCTTCCTCCCCCACCCGGCGCTGGGCCCGGTCGTCACCGCGCGTGCCGGCAATGTCATCGGCGGCGGCGATTACGCGGCCGACCGCATCGTGCCGGATTGCATCCGCGCGTTGCAGGCCGGGGAATCGATTCTCGTGCGCAACCCCGGGGCGGTCCGCCCGTGGCAGCACGTGCTCGAATGTCTCAGCGGCTATCTATGGCTTGGCGCCCGGCTCGCCCAGGAAGGCAAGTCTTCCCGCCTCGCCTCACCATTCAATTTCGGCCCCGAACCCAGCGCCCGCCAACCGGTGCGACGGCTCGTGGCGGAAGTCTTGCGCTCGTGGCCGGGCGAATGGACCGACGGCTCGACCCCCGGCACCGTTCACGAAGCCACGCTCCTGTCGCTTTCCATTGAGAAGGCCGGCGCGTGGTTGCAGTGGTATCCCAGTTGGACTTTCGCGGAGGCGATCCAGCGGACCATCGTCTGGTATCACGAACGCCATGTGCGCAAGCATCCCGACCTGTTGGCATTCACCCGCGCGCAGATTGACGACTACGCTGCCGCCGCCCGCGCCAAGAATCTCTCCTGGACGAAACCTGCATGAGCTTCCATTTGAAATGCCGTTCCTGCGGCCGCACCGCCGCCGCCCCGATCCTCGACCTCGGCCTACAACCGCTGGCCAACAATCTCCTCACCCCCGCCGACCTCGCGAAGCCCGAGCCGAAATTCCCGCTCCGCCTCGCCGTCTGCCAATCCTGCTGGCTGCTCCAGATCACCGACCTCGTGCCACCGGTCGAACTGTTCTCCGAGTATCTGTATTTTTCCTCCTTCTCCGATCTTATGCTCCGCCACGCGCGGGAAGCGTGCGCGGGCTATCTGAAGGAATTTGGCCTCAACGCGCACAGCCTCGTCGTCGAAGTGGCCAGCAATGACGGCTACCTGCTCCAGAATTTCATGGCGGCCAAAGTTCCCTGCCTCGGGATTGAACCCGCGGCGAACATCGCGCAGGTCGCGCGCGAAAAAGGCATTGAGACGCTGGAGGAGTTCTTCGGCCAAAGAATCGCCACCGACCTCGCCGCAAAAAATCGTCAGGCCGATTTGATTCTGGGCAACAATGTTTTCGCCCATGCGCCGGACACCAACGACTTTGTGGCGGGCCTCAAAACCCTGCTCCAGCCGAAGGGCCGCATCGTGCTGGAGTTTCCCTACGGCGCGGATTTCATCGAGCACACCGAGTTCGACACCATTTATCACGAGCACGTATTCTATTTCACCCTCACGGCGCTGCAGCCGTTGTTTGAGCGCCATGGGCTGACCCTTTTCCGGGTGCAACGCCTGCCGCTTCATGGCGGCTCGCTGCGCCTGTTCGCTGGTCACACCGGCGCGCATGCGGTGGAACCGTCGGTCCCCGAATTGTTGGCCGAGGAAACGCGGAAAGGCGTGAACGCGCTCGGCTACTACGCAGGCTTCGGCCATCAAGTTCGCACCATCCGGGACGAACTCGTCGCGCTGCTGGCAAAACTCAAGCAGGATGGTAAGCGGATCGCCGCCTACGGCGCCTCGGCCAAGGGCAGCACGTTGCTGAATTATTACGGCGTCGGCGCGGACACGCTCGATTTCGTCGCCGACCGCAGCCCCTACAAGCAGGGCCGGCTCACGCCCGGCACGCACATCCCCATCGTGCCGCCGGATGAATTGACCCGGCGCCAACCGGATTATACGCTGCTGCTCACCTGGAATTTTGCCGAGGAAATCCTCGCCCAGCAGCAGGCGTATCGGGACGCGGGCGGCAAGTTCATCGTGCCCATCCCGAACGTGAAAGTGGTGTGAAGCTTAACCCCGAATGAACCCCAAGAGCCACGAATTGCGCGGCGCCACCCTGATTCAATCCGTGAAAATTCTTGGAATCCGGGTCTGAATCGCCGTGAAGTTTTCCCCGACCCAACTGGCCGGCCTCTGGCTGATTGAACTGGAACGGCGCGAAGACGAGCGCGGTTTCCTGGTGCGAACCTATTGCGAGCAGGCATTCGCCGCGCACGGGCTCAACACGCGCTGGCCGCAGTGCAACCTCACGCTCACCCGGCAGCGCGGTATGCTGCGCGGGATGCATTTCCAGGCCGCGCCCAAGCCGGAAATCAAACTCATCCGCTGCACGGCGGGGGCGATTTATGACGTGCTCGTGGACGTGCGCCGCGGCTCGCCGACGTTCGGGCAATGGGCCGGCTTTGAACTTACGGCCCAGAATCAGCGCACGCTTTACGTTCCCGGCGGATTGGCCCACGGCTTTCAATGCCAGACGGACAACTGCGAGGTCTTTTATCAGATGTCGGAGTTCTACCACGCCGACCTCGCGCGGGGTCTGCGCTTTAATGATCCGCAGGTTGGAGTCACCTGGCCCATCGCGAACCCGACACTCTCCGAACGCGACCTGAAGCTGCCGCCGCTGGCAGAACTAAAATGATCCGCGAACCATGCGAACCACGCGAAATAGAATCGCAACCGTTCTGAATCTGCCTCCGGCAATCATTCATTCATCGGGTAGTCAGCCATCTCTTCGAAACCGGTGGTTCGTTCGTGTATTCCGCGTATTTCGCGGTTTGGCCACCTCTGCGGAATGAAAATCCTCGTCACCGGCGCCACCGGATTCATCGGCTCGGCGTTTTCCAAGCTCGCCTTGACGCATGGTCACGAGATTGGCGGCATGATGTTGCCGACCGAAAATCCGCCCCGGTCCCTGTCCCAATCCGATGCGGAGAACTCCCCTAAAACTTCCATCGTGTCCGGCGACCCGGAACCAGGTCGGGACGCGTTGCCGCGCGTCCCGGCCGACCGGCCGGTCGGCCCTACCGGGGCGGGTCGGCCGGTTGCGGGAAAGCTGGTCTGGATCAAAGGCACGCTCGCGGATTTGCCGTGGCGCGCGATCGAGCACTTCAAGCCGGACGCGTGTGTTCACTTCGCCTGGATCGCGACGCCGGGGGTTTACCTGGAATCGCCCGAGAACGAAAAACATCTGGAGTGGAGCCTGAATCTGGCGCGGCGCTTGAAAGCCATTGGGCTGCGGCAATTCGTCGGGGTGGGGACGTGCATCGAATACCGGATCACGGACGCACCGTTAAGCGAGGAGCGGACGCCGGTTGATCCGACGACGCTCTACTCGCGCTGCAAGAATGCGCTGCGCGAAACGCTCGCAGCGGAGGCGCGCCGGGATGGCACGCAGTTTTGCTGGGGGCGGGTGTTTTATCCCTACGGCGTGGGTGAGCATCCCGCCCGGCTGTGCAGTGCGCTCCTCCAGAAGTTGCGGCGCGGTGAACCGCTCGTGCTCAAAACGCCGCACAGCACCAAGGACTACATCTACATCGAAGACCTGGCCGCCGCAATTCTGCTGACCGTGGAGCAGCAATTTGCCGGCACCATCAACTGGGGCACGGGCATTGGCATTTCCGTCCGGCAACTGGC
>JADLHS010000471.1 GCA_020848635.1 Limisphaerales bacterium | reverse complement strand
TCGCGGCGCTGGTCCTGAACCCCAACGGGGTTCGAATCATTCAGCCCAGGGTTGGAGCAACGCGACTACCCTGGGTAACCGTTCCATCAAATTTCCCCCAAACCCTGAAGGGGTTTTATCCTCTGTCCTGCGGAACGGATTCAACCCTTTCAGGGTTGTGACTCATTTTGGTTTGCCACCCAGCGTAGGTGCTGGCGCACCAACGCTGGGCTGAATGACGTAATCCCTTCGGGATAATTCTGTTTGCGCCTTGGCCTTGATTCCGCACCCGAAAGCGGTGCTAAAAGCCACCAGTCCTTGCGGACGGCCACCATACGCTGGCGCGCTGGCCCGGTTTCCTCGCACATCGCCAATCACCTTGGACTGTGCCGGCAAAGCATCGCGGCGACGGCGCTTTCGCCTGGCACGAACGGTTGAACATTGATACACGCCTCACCCAAAGCGGGGTCGCGCTGCGCTTTGCCCCCGCACTCCAAGACGCGCCCGCACCAACCAAGCACCGTCAAATATCGCGCAGCGACTGGACTGCGGCGCGTTCACCACCGAAAATGCACGGATCGGCCCACCTCCGATCGTGATTGTTTGAAGGAGAGCTTGAACGACGGCATGGATTGCCGGCAAAATGGCTAAACGGACGCCCGGACATGAATCCTAGTTCCATTGAAATGCTAGCTTCGACGCTATTCGCGATCGCGGTGTTGCACACGTTTTGTGTCAAACAGTTCGCCCGCTGGGCGCATGAAAGCCCTTCTGGCTCGGTGCGCGGGCATCTCTTGCATTTTCTCGCGGAGACCGAGGTGGTGTTCGGGCTTTGGGCGGCGGCATTGTTCCTGGGCATCGCGGCCTTGAAGCAGTCAGTGGCTGCAGCCGTGCATTACGTTGATAGCCTCAATTTTACCGAGCCCAAGTTCGTGTTCGTCATTATGGTCGTGGCGGCGACGCGGCCGGTGGTGAAACTGGCGGAAGCATTGATCTCCCTGGCGGCGCGGGTTTTGCCGCTGCGGGAGGGGCTGTCGTTCTACCTGGCTGCCTTGGTTTTTGGCCCGCTACTTGGCTCCTTTATCACCGAACCGGCAGCGATGACCTTGCTGGCCTTGGTGCTCAAACGACGGTACTTCGATCACGGCATCAGCCGGAAGCTTGCATACGCAACGCTTGGCTTGCTGTTCGTAAACGTGTCCATCGGCGGCACGCTCACTCATTTTGCGGCGCCGCCGGTGTTGATGGTCGCCGCCAAATGGAATTGGGATACGACTTTCATGCTAACCCATTTTGGCTGGCGCGCGGCGGCGGCGTGCGCGGTTTCGACAGGGCTGGTCGCGTTGGTCTTTCGCAAGGAACTGTCCGCCTTGTCCCCGGTGCGCGACGCGAGCGCTGGCGTGCCGACCTGGCTCACCCTCACGCATTTGGTGACCCTGGCGTTGGTGGTGGTGTTCGCGCATCACCCGGACATTTTCTTTGGCGTGTTTGTGCTTTTCCTCGGCCTGGTCACCGCCACCCAAAACCATCAGGACGCCCTCAAGTTGCGCGAAGGATTGCTGGTCGGCTTCTTCCTGGCCGGCCTCGTCACGCTGGGTTCGCTCCAGGCCTACTGGCTCAAGCCGCTTATCCAGAGTCTGAGTGGCAGCGCGCTGTTCTATGGCGCAACCGGCCTGACCGCGCTCACCGATAACGCCGCGCTAACTTATCTTGGTACCCTGGTGGAGGGCATCTCGGACGAACTGAAGTACGCGTTGGTGGCCGGCGCCGTGACGGGCGGCGGTCTGACAGTGATTGCCAACGCACCGAATCCGGCCGGCGTGGGGATTCTGCAAAGTGCGAGAGTGTTCAACGGCGAAGGCATCAGCCCGCTGGGGCTGTTTCTGGGGGCTTTGCTCCCCACCACCGTGGCGGTGGTTTTTTTCTGGCTGTTGCACTAACCCCCGGCGCGCGAAAGATGTATTTCGGGTCTGATCGGGATTGATTTGCCCGCTCGCCTGCTACAAGCTGGGGCTGACTTCACCGATTGTGGTGCCGTCAGGGTCGGTTGACCGACGCCTTCAAATCGGAAATCAACAGGAAATTCTATGACGAACGAAGCGAACATTGAGAACATCATGGCGGATCTGAAAACGCTTTCGCGCGATGCCGAAGCGTTGATGCAGTCCACGGCTGGGCAGGCGGGCGAAAAAGCCGTCGAATTGCGTGCTCGGTTGGCCGCCGCCCTTGAATCCGCCAAAGCCTCGTGCCAGCGGGTGGAAGCCAAGGCCATCGCCGGCGCAAAAGTCGCCGACCGAACCATTCGTGAACATCCATATGAATCCATCGGGGTGGCGTTCGGCATTGGCTTGCTGATCGGGGTGCTCGTGGGCCGCCGGTAATTTCATGGATGATTCCCAGCATGAAGCGGGCGGGTTGCTGGCCACGGGGAAGCGCATCCTGCGGTCGGCGGGCGATCTGGTGCAAAGCCGGCTGGAGTTGTTCCTGGTCGAGCTGAAAGAGGAGCGCATCCGCCTGTTCGACGCCCTGCTGCTCGTGGTGGTGTGCGTGGTGTGTGTCTTGATGACGTTGGCGTTGCTCACTTTCACCTTGGTGGTGGTTTTTTGGGAACACCGCGTGGTCGTGCTGGTGCTGCTGCTGTTGTTGTACGCCGGCGGGGCCGGGGCCGCATTCTGGACGTTGCGTAACCGGCTGCGCGATTGGCAGGCGTTTGCCGCCACCCTGGACCAA
This sequence comes from Limisphaerales bacterium, assembly GCA_020848635.1. GTDB lineage: Bacteria > Verrucomicrobiota > Verrucomicrobiia > Limisphaerales > JADLHS01 > JADLHS01. The sequence continues at coordinate 18,657 of JADLHS010000471.1, read as the reverse complement.
ATCAAAAAGGACCGTGCATGTTTGGAAAAGCCGAATTAGAGCGGTTGCGATTGCAGAAGGACCTGCTGGTATTGCAGAGCGAGTTGAACCGAATGGTCCTTGCGGCTGAGTTGCAGCGGTTGAGTTCGCCTGAACTGTGGCGAAGCGAGGCCAGCCGGGCCGTCCGCAACCGTCCGCTGTTGACGGCAGCATTGGGAATTGGCGCGGGCGTTATGGCAATCAAAGCCCTCCGTCAGCCCGGCGCGGTGATGAGCTGGCTGGGCCGATTGGGCGGGACCGGCTCGACTTTGGTTTCCCTCTGGAACTTGTTTGGCCGAAAATAATCCGAAGTGCTCGGCTTGTCCTGGCTCCGGGCAGTCTGGGCAGCGGGCCTTATGGGCTGGGTGGAGAAACTTGCCGCCCTGGTCATTTCACCGTTGACGATTTGCTTTCCCGGCCCAAACTATTTTTCATTCGCGATTAAATGAAGACCTTTCTCTTTATCTGCACGGGCAATATCTGCCGCAGCCCGATGGCGGAGGGGCTTTTCCGCCATGCCATGCAGGGCCGGACGGAGTATCGCGCGATTTCAGCCGGCTTAGGCGCGGCCAACGGGCAGCCCCCTAGCGCCTATTCCGTGCAAGCGATGAAGGAACTCGGCGTAGATATCTCCCGGCAGCGCAGCCGGATGCTCACGGCGGAGCTCGTCAAGCAGGCGGACTACATCCTCGGCATGACACACAGTCATGTGGACACCGTAATGCTTTTGTATCCGGCGGCGGCGGAAAAGACGTTTCTCCTGCGCGAGTTTGACGACACGCTGGACCCGTTCGAGAAGGACATCAGTGATCCGATTGGTGGCTCGTATGATGTCTATGTGAACTGCCGCGATCAGATTGAGCAGGGCATTGCGTCGCTGCTGCGCTTCATTGCCCAGCACGAATACGCCACCGCCGGCAAAACTGCCGGCTCGGCGAAGCCGGCCACCGTGGCGATCGGCGCGGACCATGGCGGCTTCGAGTTAAAGGAAACGCTCAAGAAATATCTCGCGGCCAGCGGGGTCAGCTTTATCGATTTCGGCACACATGCGAAGGAGTCCACGGATTATCCCGATTACGCGCAGCAGGTGGCAGAGGCGGTGGCGGCGCGCAAGGCGGAGTATGGCCTGCTCGTATGCACGACAGGGATTGGCATGAGCATGGCGGCGAACAAGACGCCTGGCATTCGGGCTGCCCTGGTCAGTGAACCACCGGTGGCCGAACTGACGCGCCGACACAACGACGCCAATGTGCTGTGCCTGGCCGGCAAGTTGACGCCCCCGGAGGAAGCCAAACGAATTCTCGATGTTTTTCTCAACACCAAATTTGAAGGCGGCCGCCACGAGCGCCGCGTAAACAAGATGGAACCCAAAATGATTCTGCCCGAATACCGATTACGAAATGTGGACGCCGCCATTGCGGACGCCGTCGAACACGAACGCCTGCGCCAGCAGGAGAACATTGAACTCATCGCCAGCGAAAATTTCACCAGCCCGGCGGTCATGGAAGCGCAAGGCTCGGTGCTGACGAACAAATACGCCGAGGGGTATCCGAAGAAGCGCTGGTATGGCGGCTGTGAAAACGTGGACACGGTCGAGCAGCTGGCCATTGATCGCGCGAAGAAGCTCTTCGGGGCGGAGCACGCGAACGTCCAGCCGCACTCCGGCAGCGGCGCGAACATGGCGGTCTATTTTGCGTTCCTGAAGCCGGGCGACAAGATGCTCACGATGGACTTGAGTCATGGCGGTCATCTGACGCATGGGAACAAGGCGAACTTTTCCGGCAAGTTTTTTGAAATCGTTCACTACGGGGTGCGCAAGGAAGACGAGCGGATTGATTATGATCAACTCGCAAGAATGGCGCGTGAACACAAGCCGAAGATGATCACTGTTGGGGCAAGCGCCTATCCGCGTATCATTGATTTCAAACGCATGGGCGAAATCGCCCGCGAAGTGGGTGCGCTCCTGCTGGCGGACATTGCGCACATTGCCGGGCTCGTCGCCGCCGGGATTCATCCCAGTCCGATGGAGCATGCCGATTTTGTGACCACGACCACGCACAAGACGTTGCGCGGGCCGCGGGGTGGTTTGATCCTGTGCCGCGAACATTATGCGAAGGAAATTGATTCGCAGGTTTTCCCGGGCATCCAGGGCGGTCCGCTTATGCACGTTATCGCGGCCAAGGCGGTTTGCTTTCACGAGGCGCTGCAACCGCAGTTTAAGAATTACCAGGAGCAAATCGTGCGGAACGCGCGCGCGCTGGCTGACAGCATGAAGCGCAACGGCTTCCGGTTGATCAGCGGCGGCACCGACAATCATCTTATGCTCGTGGATGTGGGCGCGCGGAGCCTCACGGGCAAGGATTGTCAGATCGCGCTCGACGACGCCGGCATCACGGTGAACAAAAACACCATCCCGTTCGAGACGCGTTCGCCATTCCAAGCCAGCGGCATCCGGCTCGGTACGCCCGCGGTCACGACGCGCGGCATGAAGGAAGCCGAGATGGCCGCCATTGCCGATATGATCAGCGAGGTGCTGATGGACCTGAAGAACCTTGACGCCATTGCCCAGGTGCGCCGGCGCGTGCGGGAGCTGACCGTGAAATACCCGCTGCCGTATTAAGGCAGTGCCGGCGGTTGGGGTTGGCTGGCTTTCCCCTTGCGGCGGCGAAGCCCGGCTTGTTACGCTGCCGCCAAGAATTTATGGCTGCCATCGGGCGTTTTCAGAAAGGCGACGACATCTTCCACGCCAAGGTGGTGGATGGCGAATTGTTCCGGTTGCACGGCGATGTCTTCGGTTCTCCTTCCTTTGACAAGAAAGCCACGCCGCGCAAAGGCGTCCGGATCCTCACGCCGGTCTTGCCGACGAAGATCATCGCGGTGGGCCTGAACTACGCCGACCACGCCCGCGAACAGAACAAGGTTCTGCCCAAAGAGCCGTTGATCTGGATCAAAGCCAGCACGTCGCTGATTCCCGACGGGGCCAAGATTGAGGTGCCGTATCCGCAGCATCGCACCGACTTCGAGGCGGAATTGGCGATTATCATTGGGCGGAAGATTCGCAATGTCACGGCGGCCGCGGCGGCGCGCTACGTCTTTGGCTTTACGGCAGCGCAGGACATCAGTGATCGCACGATTCAGAATTCCGAGAGCCAGTGGTGTCGGGCCAAGTCGTTCGACACCTTCACCCCCTTGGGGCCGTACGTGGAGACGAAGCTGGATCCGAGCGATTTAACCATCCAGCTTTTCCAGAATGGCCAGCTCCGACAGAATTCTCACACCCGGCAGATGATCTTCAACTGCTACGATCTGGTGAGCTTCATTTCCGCGAACATCACCTTGCTGCCCGGCGACGTGATTCTCACGGGCACGCCGGCGGGGGTCGGGCCCATCCAGTCGGGGGACCGCCTCGAAGTGCGCATTTCCGGACTCGCGCCGCTGAATAACACGGTTAAATGACGCGATCTCAAGGCGGCAAGCACGGATAGAAGATGCGTCGGTGACTGAATTTATTCTCGGTTGGTGAGCAAAAAAACTTCGTTCCCCGGTTGCTTTCTGGTTAACCTCTCCGCCACATGAAGTGGACCAAGACTTTAATTCCAACGCTCCGCGAAGCGCCGGCGGATGCGGAAATCCTTTCGCATAAATTGCTGTTGCGCGCCGGCCTCATCCGGAAGCTTGCGGGGGGCGTTTATACTTTTCTCCCGCTTGGCCTCCGCGCGTTGCGCAAGGTGGAGCAGATCATCCGCCAAGAAATGGATCGTGCCGGGGCCGTCGAAGTACTTATGCCTTCGTTGCAGCCGGCGGAACTCTGGCAGCAGACCGGTCGTTACGAAACCGCCCGGGCGGTGCTCTTTCGCCTGAAGGACAACGGCGGTCGCGAATGGGTGCTGAGTGCGACAGCGGAAGAAGTCATCACCACGCTGGTGGCGAACGAGATCAATTCCTACCGCCAGTTGCCGAAAAACTTCTATCAGGTGAGCGGTAAGTTCCGCGATGAGATCCGGCCACGTTTCGGGTTGATGCGCGCCAAGGAATTCATCATGAAAGACGCGTATTCCTTTGATACCACGGACGAAGGCGCGATGGCGAGCTATCAGAAAATGTATGACGCCTACAAACGGATCTTTGACCGCTGCGGGGTACAAAACTTCCCCGTCGAGGCCGATACCGGAGTCATTGGCGGCAGCCATTCGCATGAATTCATGGTGCCGGCGGACACGGGCGAGAACGATGTGGTGTTCTGCGAAGCGTGTGGTTACGCAGCAAACGTCGAAAAAGCCACCAGCGGCATTCCCAAAACGGCGACGCGGGAAATGGGTGCGACGATCGAGAAGTTTGCCACGCCGGGCGTTGTCACGATTGAAGCACTGACCAAGGCGCCGTTCAGCGTTCCGGCGAATCGCCAGATTAAGACGCTGGTTTATGTCGCTGACAGCAAGCCGGTGATTGTTTTGATTCGAGGCGACGACCAGTTGAACGAAGCCAAACTGGCAGGCGTCGTTGGCACCACGATTTTTCGGGCGGCCACCGCCGAGGAAATTCTCCCCGCCCTCGGCGCGCATCCCGGCAGCCTGGGGGCCGTTGGGGTGAAGGGGATTGGAGTTTATGCCGACGCGCGATTGAACGGGGCGAATGAAATGACCACCGGCGCGAACGAAGACGGATTTCATTGGCGCAACGTCTCTATCGAGCGGGACATCACGGTGACGAAGTGGTGGGATTTGCGAACCGTGAGCCCGGGTGAGCCCTGCGCCAAATGCGGCAAGCCGCTCAAGATTCGGCGGGCGATTGAGGTTGGCCATGTGTTCAAGCTCGGCACGAAATACAGTGAAGCGCTCAACGCCACGTTCCTGGACGAGGATGGTTCGCGCAAACCGTGTGTGATGGGTTGCTACGGGATCGGGGTGACGCGGACGTTGCAGGCGATCATCGAGCAGAGCAATGACAAGGATGGGATCGTCTGGCCGTTGGCGGTGGCGCCCTATCAGGTGTGCATTACGCCGTTGAATGTGACGGCGGACAACACCTGCATGAAGCACGCGGAAACAATTTATGCCCAACTCACCGCCCAGGGTGTGGAAGCGATTCTCGACGACCGTGACGAGCGTCCGGGCGTGAAGTTCAAGGACGCCGATCTGGTCGGCTTTCCGATCCGGGTGAGCATTGGTGAAAAGTCATTGGCGAATGGCGAAGTGGAGATCAAGCCTCGCGGCGGGGCCATGACCCTCGTCAAAGTGGACGAGGTTGTCAAAAAGGTCCTGGCGCTGGTCAATCGAATTCCAGGGTAACACGAGCCGAGTTCGCGCGCACGGAATGGCGGTCTGGCAGTTGATCTCGAGCCAACCCGCCCGCTTTCAAGCCATGACGGATCGGACCGTTTTTTGGCGGCTGGCCGCGTGGTCGAGGGATTCGCGGACAGCGCGGGCCAGCGTCACGCGGGTATAGGGTTTCTGGAGGAAACGGGCGTCATTATGGCGTTCGAGGAAATCCGTGCTGATATCGTCCACGGTGTAGCCGCTGGCAAAGACGACCCGAAGCGGGGGGCGCTGGCCGAGAAGCTTGCTGGCCAGGTCCACGCCGGAAACGCCGGCGGGCATCACCATGTCGGTAAAGAGCAGATCCACACTATTCGGGTGGCGTTCCCAAACTTCGATGGCTTCCCGACCATTGGCAGCCACGAACACCTTGTAGCCGCATTCCTCGAGGATCATTTGTGCCATTTCGCGCAGCACGGGTTCATCCTCAACGACGAGGATGGTTTCCTTGCCGCCGGTGACCGGCGCGTTGGGCGTCGTGTCTTCATGGGCCGGTTTGGCCGTCTCGGCGCTGGCGGGGAGGAGAACGTTAAAAGTGGAGCCGCAGCCGGATTTGCTGGAGACCTCCACCCACCCGCCATGTTGTTTGACGATCCCATAAACCGTTGCCAGCCCCAAGCCGGTCCCTTTGCCGACTTCCTTGGTGGTAAAGAACGGTTCAAAAATGCGCCCAATGACGTAGGCGTCCATACCGCAACCGGAGTCGGCCACGCACAAACAGACGTGCGGACCGGGGCGGGATTCGGGATGCGACTCGATGTAATCTTTCGGAATGTCAATGCCGCTGAGGCTGACAGTCAATGTACCGCCTTTATCCATCGCGTCGCGGGCGTTCACGCAGAGATTCATGATCACTTGTTCGATCATGCCGCCGTCGCCGCGGATAAGCGGGAGCTGGGCTGGGGGCGTGAATTTGAGGGTGATGGTTTCGCCCAGGAGCCGCCGGAGCATCTTGCTCAGGTTCAAAACGACGTCGCTCAGGTCGAGCAGCTTGAGTTGCATCACGTTTTTGCGGCTGAACATGAGCAGTTGACGTGTCAGACTCGCGGCGCGTTCGGCGGCGAAGAACACCGCCTGCGCGGAATCGAGCGCCTGGGCCCCCATGCCGGGCCGGGCCATTAACATGCCGATATGACCCTGGATGATCGTGAGCATGTTGTTGAAATCATGGGCCACGCCGGCGGCAAGCTGGCCGATGGATTCCATCTTTTGCGATTGCCGCAACTGACTTTCGAGGCTCAACCGATCCGTGATGTCGCTGACATAGCAATGCACGACCCGGCTGGCGGGCACCGGGTGGAACGACCACTCCAGCGTACGGCCGGCGACCCGGGTCTCATGGTGAGCCTTGGAAAGTCCCTCGGTGAGGCAAGCACTCACAATCTCGGTGACATTGGCGGGCAGAATGCCGCGCGGGTGATTCTCATTGACGGAAAGTGCCAGCCGGAGCGCCGTGTCGTTGAAGTAGGTAATATTGCCATCGGGCGCGAGTTCCATCGCCGGGTTGGGATTCAGTTGGGCAAAGGCGGCGAGTTTCTGCAACTCGGTTTCCGTTCGCAGGCGATCAGCCGCGGTGCCGAGCGCGTTGGCGACCGCAAGCAGGAATTGGACTTCGTCCTCTGTGTAATGACGCGGCTTGGTTGAATAGACCCCCAGCAGCCCGTAAGGTTGGTGGCGGGTGGCAATGGCGACACAAATTCCGCTGAGGATGTTGTGATCGAGCAGCATGTGCGGTGCGATGAAGCGATGTTCCTCACGCATGTCGGAGATGACCACCGGTTCCCCACGGGCCAGAACGAAGGCGGCTTGGGAGCGTCCGCGAGCTTCGACGATATCAAATCCGACCCGACCTGTTTGCCAGCCGAGCCCGGCCCGCTGCCAGAGCGATTTCCGGTCCGGTTGCAATTCAAGCACTTGGACAAAGGGGGTTTCGAGGATTTGAGAGGCGAATTGCAACGCTTGGGTCAGCAGGTCGTTAAAGTCCTGGCTGACGATGGCGAACTGGCCGAGGGCGGCCACGACGGTTTGCTGTTGCGCGCGACTGAGCAAGAGTTTTTCGGTTTGCGCCCGCTCCCGCTCGCGTTGTTGCAACGACTCCGCCATCGAGTCAAACGTGTGCGCGAGTTGGGCCAGCTCACCTTTGACTTCGCTGATTCCGGTGCGGGTGCTGAGGTCGCCGGTCGCCAGCCGCTGCGTGGTGCTGAGCAGAATGCGAAGCTGGCGCATGATGAATCGTTCGCCACCGTACCAAGCTGCCGCCAGGGCGACGAGGCCGACAAGGAAACCCGCCCAGTCTTCCAGATGAAAGTAATATACGAAACACATCGGCGGTGCGATCGCGACGAAGACCGTCCCGACCAGGCGCATGCGAAGACTGGAGAATATATTCCTTGGAACCTTCCGCTTCCGCGGCGGTGCGAGGGTCGGAAGCGTCGCCGTGGCATGTTCACTGGTCGCCGCGGGCGCGTCCGGCCGGGATTTCGGCGACGAAGGTGTGAACAGCCTTTGCCAACCGCGAGGTTGGCGCACGATTTCGCTGTGGAAACCATTGGAAAAGCTGTTCATGTACCCCCTCCACAAGCAAATGGCCGGCCAAAGATTTTGGTCGACAGACATTTTTTCAAACGAAAACATGGTGGCGATGCAAATACGAACCTTCACGCTTGGCCATTCGCCCGACCCGGACGATGCCTTCATGTTTTACGGCTTGGCCAAGGAATTGATTCCGACCGCCGGCTTTCGGTTCGAGCATATTCTGCAGGACATTCAAACGCTCAACGAACGCGCCACCCGTGGTGAACTCGACATTTCGGCCGTGAGCATTCATGCCTACGCCTACGTGAGCGATCAATACGCGCTTCTGCCCAGTGGCGCGAGCATGGGCGACGGTTATGGGCCGATGCTGGTGGCAAAAGAGAAGTTTTCCCGCACGGAAGTCGCGCGAAAGACGATCGCCGTGCCCGGAACCATGACGAGCGCGTTCCTGGCATTGCAACTGTGGCTGGGTAAACCGGCGGCGCAGTTCAATTACGTGGTGGTGCCATTTGACCAGATATTTCAGGCGGTTCGTGGGGGGCAGGCGGACGTGGGCCTGATCATTCACGAGGGCCAGTTGACCTACCAGAACGAGGGGTTGGTGGTGTGCGAAGATTTTGGCCAATGGTGGGGGCGGGAGAATGCCGGTCTGCCTTTGCCGCTGGGGGGAAACGTAATTCACAAGCGCCACGAGCCGAGGATGCGCAAACAGGTTTCGGATATTCTGACGGCGAGCATCCAGTTCAGCCTGGACCATCGCGCCGCCGCCGTGCAACACGCGTTGCACTACGCGCGGGACATGGGGCGCGACCTTGCGGACAAGTTTGTGGGAATGTATGTCAATCATTGGACGCTGGATTACGGGGACCGCGGGCGGGAAGCCATTCGTCGGTTTCTGGGCCAAGCGTTCGCCGCAGGTTTGCTTCCGCACCGGCAGAAGTTGGAGTTTGTTGATTGACGCGGTTTTTGGAATCGGTTGGGGGTGGGCGAAAATACTCGAACGAAATTCGTTGCGCCGCGGTTCTGCGGTTTGCACTATTAGGGGAGATACCAACCGAGCAGGCCACAATTAGATGTGGTCAGTTGACATTCGGGTGGGTGCCGTTAACCGAAAAGCAACGACGCGCCTATGAAAGTTTTGCTTCAGGACATGGAATCGGGTTTCTTTTTCAAAGCCGTCGGTGTCACGACACGGGACACTCGGAGTGCGATGGATTTTCTAAGTTCTTCACGTGCAATCGATTTTTGCGCCACGCAAAAGCTGAATGGTATGCAGATTGTCCTCCGCTTCGACGAGCAGCACTACGACATCGTGTTGCCGATGGTCATGGAGCGTCTCCACCATCATGGCCCTCCAACCCAAGTCCGCTGAACCGGTTGATTCAGAAGATTGGTGGAGCGGTGGTTGTTTCGGTCCAGGCACGGGTAAGGTGGGTGTGCTGAATTTCTGTTTCCCGGCGATGAGTGATCTTGCGTCAGCCGGCTTGGTTGCTACTCTGTAAAGGATGAAGGCACGAACTGTTGACACGACCAACCACACCCGCATCGCTGTTCTGGGGCAACGGGTCCTCGGCGGCACTCCGGTCACGCGCGACGAGGCGAACTGGCTGTTCAATCTGGAAACGTCGGCGGACATTCTGGATCTGCTGGCCTGGGCGAACCGCATTCGTGAGCATTTCAAGGGCAACAAAATTCATCTCTGTTCCATCGTCAACGCCAAAGCGGGGGCGTGTTCCGAGAATTGCAGTTTCTGCTCACAATCTGCACATTACCAGACCGGTTCGCCGAAATATGGATTTATTGATCCCGAACCGGTTGCCGAGGCCGCAAACGAGGCGAACCAGAACCACGTCACGGCCGTTGGCCTCGTCGCCGCATGGAAAGGTCTTAACGAGGGGCCGCTGCTCGATGAAGTGTGTGACCGCATCCGCGAATTAAAAGCCGGAGGCAAGACGCGGCCCGATGCCTCGCTCGGTATCATCAAGAGCCAGGAGGTCGCCAACCGCTTGAAAGAAGCTGGGCTGGAATGCTACGGCCATAATCTCGAAAGCTCGCGCCGCTTTTTTCCGCAGACTTGCACCACCCATCGTTTCGAAGACCGACTCGCGACCCTTGGGTATCTTAAAAAGGCCGGCCTGAAGATATGTTCCGGCGGCATCATCGGCATGGGGGAGACCCGCGCGGATCGTTGTGATCTCGCGTTTGAGTTGAAAGCCATTGGCGCGAACGTCGTGCCCCTCAACATTCTCAATCCAATTCCCGGTACTCCGTTTGCCAAGAATGAACCGCTCGCCGTGATGGAAATCCTGAAAACCATCGCGTGTTTCCGCTTCATCCTGCCCCGCCAGGAAATCATGGTTGCGGGCGGTCGCACCGTGAATCTTCGCGACGCCCAAAGCATGATCTTCATGGCCGGCGCGAGTGCCATGATGGTTGGCAATTATCTCACCACGTTGAACCAACCCGTCGAAAAGGATCTGCAGATGATCAAGGATCTCGGTCTCGATCCCAATTGGGACAGGCACGATTTCAGCGATCAAATCGAAGATGGTTGCGGTTGTGGCTCGGTTGCTTGCGAAGCCGAAGGCGAATTGGTTGTCGCCAAATAGCAGGGATTCATGACAATTAGTTCATCAAGTGCTCTTGGAGAAAAAGAGCGGTGCTCCGAAACATGAAGTCCACATTGTGCTTCTTCTGGAAGCCGTGGCCTTCATCCTTCGCCACCAGATACCAAGCGGTGCCTCCGTGTTCACGGATCGCTTTTGTCATCTGCTCGGACTCGGTAGCGGGGACGCGCGGGTCGTTCAATCCTTGAATCACAAAGAGTGGCCGCTGGATTTCGTCTGCGTGATTTGCCGGGGAAATCTTCCCCAAGAACTCCGCCATCGCCGGGTCACGCTCGTCGCCGTATTCCACGCGGCGCAGGTCGCGGCGATAGTCCTGGGTGTTCTTGAGAAACGTCAGGAAGTTTGAAATGCCAACCGCCTCCATGCCACAACGCAGGCGGCGACCGTGATGCACGAGGCTGGCCAACACCATGTAACCGCCATAACTGCCGCCGATGACCGCGACACGCTTGGCGTCCAGACCGGCATCGCGTTCGACCCAATCAAGGAACGTCCCGATGTCCTTTACGGAATCCTCCCGCTTGAATCCGTTGTCCAGCGTCAGGAACGTTTTTCCATAACCCATCGATCCCCGCACGTTGGGGTACAGCACCGCCAGTCCAAGCTCGTTGAGGTAATAATTATTTCGGGCCTGGAAGATCGGCCGCGATTGGCCTTCCGGCCCGCCATGGATGTTTATCAGCACAGGTCGCGGGCCGGGAAATTTCCGGAAGTCCGGCCGATAGAGAAACGCGGAAACCGGCAGTCCATCGTAACTTTTCACGCGGATCAACTCCGGTTCAACGAAGCTCGCCGGATCCAGCCCCCCGGTTTCGCTTTCGGTCCAGCGCTCGACCCTGCCCGTTTTCGCGTCGAGGACATAGACGTCATTGGGCGACCGGGCGGAACTGAGCGTGAACGCCAGATCGCAATTATTCCCGTGCCACTTTATTGCACCGATGACGCCCAGCGGAAGTTTAGGCGTGCTTAGTTCTTTGCCCGAGCGCGCGTCAAGCAAGCGCAGAACGCTCACCCCCTCTTGGTTGCCGACTATGGCGAGTTTTCGTCCATCCGCTGACAAATCGAAAGCTTCCATATCTGCGCGGGCTTCCGTACCAAGCGGAGTGAGTTTCTGCGTCGCTAGATCCAGCCGGGATAGGCGTTGAAACTCCGAATCCCTGTCCGTCACCGCGAAGATGGATTTGCCATCCTTCGCGAATAACGCACCCGTCCACGAGATCTTCCCGCCGCTGGGCGGGGTAAGCAATTGGACCACGCCAGAAGCGCGATTCAACAGGTGAATCCGGCTCTCGTTGATCGAGATGGATTCGCCCAGCAGCAATTGTTCATCATTCGGCGACCAATCCAGCACCCCCCAGCCACCGCCTTTGACTTCAAGTATCAGCCGGTCACTGTTCGGATGTCTCGGATTCACCACATAGATGTCTGTGTCGCTCCCGGTGCGCCGTGTGGAAGAATATGCCAGCCAGTCACCGGAATTTGACCAGCGCGGAGCCATATTGCGCGATTTGCCATCCGTTAGCAGGGTGATGCGGCCATCGGCCAGATCGTAACGGTGCAACTGGAAAAACTCGCCCCCGCCGCGGTCCTGACTAAACACAATGAATGCGCCTTGCTTTGGGTCGAAAGTCCCACCCGCGACCGGTTCGGGCAGAAAGGTCAACTGCCGCCTTGCGCCGCCCGGCATTATTACCTGGTGCAACTGCGTTACGTCTGCGAAGCGGGTGGTGATGATCATTTCGCGTTTCGTCGGATGCCAGTCGTTGAAGCCGGCGGCGCGAAACTCGAGATAGCGGCCTACGGCGGATTTCAATTCGGGCGGAATCGGAGGCACACCTTGAACGACAAGGTTTTCAGGCACTTGGGCCAGCGTTGTGCCCAGCGCGAGCACGGTGAGAGCGAAAGCAAAGGCGCACGATTTCATCGCGGGCAGAGATAGCGATGCGGCGGGCTGTCCGCCAGCAGAAAACCGTTTGCTCCCCCCACGGCGAGGCTTGACGGCGAGGCGCGGGCGCATTTCCTTATAGCCCGTCAAATGTCCATACAACGACTCCATAGAAATCACGGTGGCTATTACGGCGAAACCGCAGATCTTGAGCGGCTCTGGTGCGACGTGAATCAAGCCGCCCGTGATCACGGCTGGCATTCGGAGTATTTCCATCGAACCCCGGAGTTTGATTTTCTCGCCCTCCGTCGCCCGGCCTTGGCCCCGGATGCAGCGGAGGTCAGTCCCCGCGTTTATATCAGTGCCGGCATCCACGGAGATGAACCGGCCGCTCCGCTGGCCGCCCTGCGTCTGCTCCAGGAAGATCAGTGGCCGGCAAACGCCGAAATTATTCTGCATCCGTGCCTGAACCCAACCGGCATTTCCCTAAACCGCCGCGATAATGGCCAGGGCATTGACCTCAATCGCGATTATCTGGATTTGCAGTCCGCCGAAGTCCGTGCTCATGTCGCGTGGCTGGAAAAGCAGCCGCGTTTTGACCTCTGCCTCTGCCTGCACGAGGACTGGGAAGCCCATGGCTTTTACGTCTATGAATTGAATCCCGACCGCCAACCTTCGCTTGCCGAAGCCATCGTTGCTAGGGTGGCCAGGGTTTGTCCCCTCGACTTGTCCTCGGTGATTGAGGGCCGGGAGGCCCAAGGCGGCATCATCCGCCCCAACTTGGATCCGCATTCCCGCCCGCAATGGCCTGAAGCCTTCTGGTTGCTGACCCACAAGACGCGATTGTCCTACACGCTAGAGGCGCCATCAGATTTTCCGCTGGCCGTACGCATCAACGCCTTGGCCGCCGGGGTCAAGGCCGCTTTGGCTTGCCGACTGCTTCCCAGTGCATGAATGAAGAAGCCGAGATTGGCTGCAAAGCATATCGGGGTGGGCGTCATCGCGTTCCACCTGTTCACCTCGGCGGCACATCTCACCGCGGCTGATTTCCTGCCCACGCTCAAGGTTGGCAGCCGGACTTACACCAACGTGTCCGTGACCACAGTCACTGCCACGGACATCTATTTCCAACACACGCAGGGCATGGGCAACGCCAAACTCAAGAATCTCGGGGCTGACGAGCAAAAGCGTTTCCATTTCGATGCCGTTAAGAGCAAGGAAGTGGACCGGCAACAAAGGGCCGCCAGCCAGCGGTACCATCAGGAAATTGCTGCACGGAAGCCGGCCTCGAAACCGAGCGCGCCCCCCGAAGACGGAGTCGTTCCGGTCACGGAGGACAACGGCGATCCGGTCGTCACCAAGCTTTACGCGCGGTCCTTTCGCGGTCGGCGATCTCCGCCGATCGTGGTGGATCAATGGCTGACCCCGCCGCCGGACGTGAAAGGGAAATTCGTGCTCCTGGATTTTTGGGCTACCTGGTGTGGCCCTTGCCGCCAGTCCATCCCGCACCTCAATGCCTTGCAAGCGAAGTTTAAGGATCACCTCGTTGTGGTCGGTTTGAGCGATGAGACCCCGGAGGGCATGCGCAAAATGGCGTCGCCGCGTGTGGATTACTACGTCGGCACAGACCCGCAAGCCCGGACGCGAACGGCAGTGGAAGTGCAGGGGATTCCGCACGCGATGCTGCTGGACCCGGAAGGGATCGTGCGTTTCGAGGGCCAGCCGCTATATCTGGACGAGCGCGGCCTCGAAGAATTAATTGCCAAGTACTCCAAATAACGGAGCGAAGACATTTGCTGGCCACGCTCGGGAACCATTGCCAGTTTTGCCAAGGCCCCGATCCGAATTCGGCAACCGAATCAATTCACCTTAACGCCGTTGCGCGGCGCTTCATCCACTCGTCGCCCAAATTGGTGAGCGTTTTCGCTTTCAAGACCCGCTCGGCAAGCGGGAACACGATGCGCTCCTCCTTCTCGAAATGCTTCCGCGCGGCGGCGATGACGCCGAGCAAAAGTTGCTTGCCGTCCTTGAGGGTGCGGGCCTTGCGCACCTTGAGCAAGGTAGCGTCAATCAATTCATGCTCCTGATGGAACGTCTCCCGGTGGCCGAATTGCTCAAAGCAGTGCTCCAAAGGTTCAATAAAGAGTTCATCCTCTGTCTGGGAGTGCGGGGACATGACCTTATCCACCAGCAGTGCTAGCGACTTCACCTCTGCCAGGCTCGTGAGCCGCGGGGCGCTCGTCTCGATGTGGTCAAACAGGTGGTGGAACACCGTATGTTCCGCCCGCAAAATGTCCGTGATCTTCATGGCTCGAATCTAAGCAATATGTCTGCCCAGCAGATAACTGTCTCCGGCGAATTCCGCCAGCCGATTCTTGTTATTTATTCTGCCCCGGAACCGGCGGTCAATGCCCGTCACGGTTCCGGCCTCGAAAATGGTTCGGGTGCAACCGCTGTGGGCGGGCGTGGCTGAATGCGCTGGTCAATCAATCGCTTGCCTAACCCGGTTTGTTGGCAAGGAGGTGGATTGAAACGCTGGCGAGGCAGTTGGCCGAGTTATTCGATGGCTGAGTCTGCGCGACACAACCTTCGTACCGCAAGGTAGCTCGCCGCGAGGAGTACGACGGCGCAGGTCAAGTAAGGCAGGGGCGGGGAGTAGTGCAGCGTGGTGGTGGCAAAGATGGGCCCGAGGATGCGGGCCAAACTGCCCGCTGCCTGGGCGACGCCCAAGTTAGCGCCTTGTTCGTTGGGTGAGGTGAGATTGGAGAGGAGGCCGAACAAGGGAGGGCGCGTGAGGCTCGACCCGACTGAGAGCACGGCCAGCGCGGCCAGCATCATCACCCACGGTACCCCTTCAGGCTGAAATAGAATTCGCCAAGTTAGCGGCATGGGCGTGCCAACTTTGATGAACGGCAGGACCGCCATGCTCAGCGCCGTAAGCACGAGGCTGAGAATGATGACTTTAGGTTCACCCATTTTTCTTACCAGGCGACCGATCATGCCGCCTTGCACGAAGGCTCCGATGACCCCGCAGAAGACGAAGAGGTAGGTGGCGGTGGTGGCGGTGGTGGTGTCGCTCTGAATGTCGAGGTGGAAATGATCGCACACGAGGAGAGCCAAGGTGGCTTCGAAGCAACTGAAACAGAAGGTGGCGAGAAAGAACACGTAAACGAGCGTGCCAATTCTTGGCTGCCCAAGGGTGTGCGCCCATTGGCTCAAATGTGGTCGCTCGGCGACATGTTCCGAGTTGGGTTTATGGCTTTCGACAAGGACAAACAGGGCGAGGATGAAATTCGCGGCACATAAAATAGCGGCAATCCAGCCGGGGCCACTGCCGCCGAGGTGTTTTAAGCTGATGCCGCCGATGGCCGGGCCAAAAATGAAGCCAAGACCGAAGGCCATGCCGATGAGGCCCATTTTTTTGGAGCGTTGATCGGGCGGGGTGATGTCAGCGATGTAGGCTTGGGCGACGGTGATGTTGCCGCCGCAGATGCCGGCAAAGGAGCGGGCGAGAATCATCATCCAGATCGCAGTGGTATGGTTGGCGATGCTGGAACTGTAGGCGAACAGGACATAAGAGAGGGCCGCGCCGGCGGTGCTGATGAGCAGAACGGGGCGGCGCCCGATGCGGTCGGAGAGCCGGCCCCAAATCGGCGCGAAGACAAATTGCATGGCCGAAAAGGAGGCAATGATAACCCCGATAAGAAATCCGTCGGCGCCAAAGTGACGGCTGTAAACCGGGACCAGCGGGACGACGATGCCAAAGCCGATGAGATCAATGAATACCGTCAGCCAGATGATAAGGAGGGAGGGCTTTTTCATCAGGGCCAGACGCTATGTTGCAAATTCATCGGCGGAGTCTAGTGAGGGATCGTGGCGAGTCAAGGGAGCGACAAGGGCGGGAGGGATTGTATTTGACGGATCGGCCCCAGGCTTGCGGCTGGAAATGGGTGTAAAAATGTTCCTTGTACTGGTCTTCGAAGGCATCGTTCTATTGAGGCTGGAGGGGCGAGTGTTTGGCCCGGCCTCTCGCCTGAGTCTGGGTGACGATCGTCGTTTGGCGCTCGTGTGGTTTGTCTTGATCTCCCACCGCGTTGTCCCGGCGATGGACAACCGGGGAATGGTGTGGGCTATTGTTTGCGTGGTTTTCAGATAATAACGCATTTGGCTTCCAACTTGCGATAAGGTGGGAGCGAAGCCGTTGGGTGCAGGACAATTTCCAATAAAATGCAAACAAAAGACACCGACATCAAAGACAGCCGAAAACGAATTCTGTTGGTGGACGACCACGCCGTGGTGCGGTTCGGGATTTCCCAGCTCATCAACCGCCAAAGTGATCTGGTGGTTTGTGGCGAAGCGGAATCAGCGGCTAAGGCGATGGATTTGATCAGTAAACTCAAGCCCGACTTGGTGGTGACCGACCTCTCGCTCAAGGACAGCAGCGGACTGGAACTGATGCGCAACATCAAAGCCCAATTTCCGGGGCTGCCGATCTTGGTGGTCAGCATTCATGACGAATCGATTTATGCCGAGATTGCCTTCCGCGCCGGCGCACTTGGGTATTTGATGAAGCAGGAGGCGCTGGAACGAATCCCGACCGCCATCCGCCGCGTCCTTGTCGGCAGCGTTTACGTCAGCGATGCGCTGGCGGGGAAGATGTTGCAAAACCAGGTTCGCGGCGGGCACACTGACGCTCAGGAGTCGCCGGTAAAATCTTTGAGCGATCGCGAAGTGGAAGTATTCCATCTCATCGGCCAATGGAAAAAGACCAAGGAGATTGCCAGTGAACTGCACCTAAGTGTCAAAACGGTTGAGTACTATCGGGAGCAGATCAAGCGGAAGCTCAATCTCAAAGGCGCGTCCGAATTGACGCAGTACGCCACCGCCTGGGTGCAGCGCGAAGTGCCGGCTTGAATATTTTGGATTCGGTTCTGTTTCCCCCGTTCTGACGACGTCAGAACGGGGTTTTTGTTGCTTTGCCGGATGCTGGTCGGCAGTGCCCTCCCGGGGTTGCCCCGGGGAACTCATTCCCAACTCCACCGGACGAACAACGCAGGTGCGCCCTTGTTGTCGCGATTCGGGGGCCGGTGTATGAGTTTGTTGCGAGAATCACCGTGATAATCTCCGACCGAGCAGAATGAACCCAGAAAATCAATTGATTTGGATGAGCGTCGTCGCTGCGCTCACTTTGATCGGAGCGACGATTGTTGCGGCACATGCCCACCTTGCCGCGCGGCCCTGCCGGGTGCGGGTTCACAACTTTCGCCAGCCTCGGAAAGAGCTTCACCGTTGAGCGGGGGCGACTGGCGGTAAACCTCAGAATGTTGTAATGCTATGACCAAACCAATCCGACTCTTGATCGCCGATGACCACCCGATCGTGCGGCACGGCATCAGCAGTTGCCTTGCGCGCCAGCAAACGATTCAGATCATCGGTGAAGCGGGCGACGGACGCGAGGCGCTGAGCCGGACGCGAGAGTTGCGACCGGATGTCGTGTTGATGGACATTGACATGCCGCAGATGAATGGGTTGGCCGTGACAGATTTGCTGCGCCGGGAAATGCCGCAGGTCAAAGTTCTGATCCTTTCAATGTATTCCAATTCGGAGTACGCCTTGCGCATTATTCAATGTGGCGCGCGCGGGTTTGTCCTAAAGGAAGCCCCACCCGAGGAAATCGTCCACGCCATTGAAGCGGTGTATGCGGGCACAGCGCATTTCAGTCCGGACGTGGCGCGCGTGGCGCTCAACCAGGTGGTGCGCGGCCACGGGGAGAGCGCAGGACCAGCGCGGTTGACGAGCCGGGAACGGGAGGTTCTCATGCACATTGCCGAGGGCCAGAGCAACAAGGAGATTGCCGGCCAGCTCAAGATCGGGGTGCGCACCGTGGAAACGCATCGTGAACGCATCATGCGTAAGCTCGACATTCACTCGATTGCGGGCCTGACTCGATTCGCCATTGCGCAGGGAATGGTTTCATTGATGCCAGCGTCGCTGCCGCAATTGCTCGCCGCCGCCTGAGGCGGTCGGCGGCGTGCCTCGGACCTCGCGATTACTGAACCGCTCTAGCCTGGGCGTGTCGCACGCACTCCACCCGCTGCGGGGCTTTTCCCCAGCCTCTGATGCTAACTGGAGAGTTTACCTGCGTCCCGGCGCCGGTTTAGAGTCCTGGCATGTCGTCGTCCCAACTTATCGCCTGGAAGTGGTTACGGAATGGCGACGAGGCATTTCCCGCCCTGCTTGCCGCCCTCGATGCCGCCGGGGAAACCATTCGGCTCGA
>JADLHS010000470.1 GCA_020848635.1 Limisphaerales bacterium | reverse complement strand
TCGCCGCCACGCTTCCCGCCGCCGAGTTCCACGTCGCCACCAACGGCAACAACAACTATCCCGGAACGGCAACCGCACCGCTGCGCACCATTCAGCGCGCCGCCGATCTGGCGCAGCCGGGCGATGTAATCACCGTCCACGGTGGAACGTACCGCGAACGCGTGACCCCGCCCCGCGGCGGAAAAGCCGACACCCAACGGATCACCTATCAAGCCGCGCCCGGCGAGCAGGTGGAGATCAAGGGTTCAGAAGTCGTTACGAACTGGGTGAAGGTTCAGGACGATGTATGGAAAACGATACTTCCCAACGCCGTCTTCGGCGAGTTCAACCCCTACCGCGACCGCATCCGCGGCGATTGGTTCAATCCCCGCGGGCGCGAGCATCACACCGGAGCGGTCTATCTCAACGGCGACTGGCTGATCGAGGCGACCAAGCGGGACGAGGTGTTCATGCCCGCCGGAACCACCCTACCGTGGTTAACCCAGGGCGACCAGCAGTCGCTGCTGAACGTGGCCTGGCTGCGGCCCGCCGGGGAGGCAACCGGGAACTCCGGGCGGATTCCAGCGACCGGTTTTGCAGCGCAGCACGGCATTCAGACCGCGCCGTGCTCGGAGGGCGGCGAATGCATCGGCTGGATTGAGCATGGCGACTGGGTTCGCTATGAGCGGATGGATTTCGGCCAGCGCACCGAGCAGTTGGAGATTCGTGCGGCGTCGGCCACGGACGGCGGGATCATCGAGCTTCGGCAGGACGGCCCGGAGGGCGAACGGTTGGGAACCTGTTCGGTTCCGAACACGGGCGGATGGCAATCGTGGACTTCGTTCAACACCAAGATCAAACCGGTCAGCGGAGTCAAGACGCTGTGGCTCGGGTTCCGAAGTCACAACTCGGACGCGCTGAAGGCCCAGGCGTTGAATGCTCAATTATGGTTTGCCGAAGTGGACAACGAAAACACCACGCTTTGGGCCCAGTTCAAAGGCGTCAATCCGAACGCGCAACTGGTTGAGATCAACGTGCGCCGGACGGTTTTCTACCCGGACAAGCCGGGCATCAACTATCTCACGGTGCGCGGGTTCACGCTGCGCCAGGCGGCCACCCCGTGGGCGCCGCCGACGGCGGAACAGGTTGGCTTGATCGGCACCCACTGGAGCCAGGGTTGGATCATCGAGAGCAACCGCGTCAGCCACTCGACTTGTTCGGGGATCGCGCTTGGGAAATACGGCGACCAGTGGGATAACACGTCCGCCGACACCGCCGAGGGCTACGTCAAAACCATCGAACGCGCCCTGCAGAACGGTTGGAACCAAGCAACCATCGGCCACCACTTCGTCCGCAACAACACCATCTCCCACTGCGAACAGGCGGGCATCGTCGGCAGCTTGGGGGCCGCGTTCAGCACGGTTACCGGCAACACCATTCACGACATTCATGTCCGGCGGCTTTTCACCGGCGCGGAGATGGCCGGCATCAAATTCCACGCCGCCATTGATGCCACGATCCGCGGCAATCACATCTACCGGACGTGCCGGGGACTTTGGCTGGACTGGATGGCACAAGGCACGCGCGTTTCCGGAAACCTGTTCCACGACAACGCCGCCGAGGATTTGTTTGTCGAGGTGAATCATGGTCCGTTCCTGGTGGACAACAACCTGTTCCTGTCCGCCGTCAGCTTGCTGGATGTCTCCGAGGGCGGAGCGTATGTGCATAATCTGTTCACGGGAAGAATCATCAGCCAGCCGGAGCCAAACCGCGCAACGCCCTATCACCCGGCGCACACCACAGCCCTTGCCGGCCTGGTCAACATCCGGGGCGGCGACAACCGTTTTTACAACAACCTGCTGGTCGGCAAAGGCGAGTCCACGACCGGATTTGGACTGCGGGTCTATGACGCGAGAGAACTGCCGCTGCAAACGGGTGGAAATGTCTTTTACAACGGCGCACGCCCTTATGCCAGCGAAACGAACTACGACGCCCAGCCTGGGGTTGATCCAAAGGTGAAAGTCGTGGCGGAAGGTAATCGGTTCAGCCTCTACTTCGATTTTGGGTCTGAGCGCAAGCCGCCGACCACCGCGCGGGTGACCACCGCGCGGCTCGGGAAAGCGACGATTCCAGCGCTGCCGTATGAGAATGCCGACGGTTCGCCGGTGACGATTGACACCGACTATTTCGGAAACAAAAGGAACGAACAGAGCCCAGCCTCCGGACCGTTTGAGCCCCTTGGGACCGGGCCGATCAGCTTCAGCGTCTGGTAAGTTTTTGCAACCGCAGCTGCGTCGCCACTTTAACCACTTGGGTGCGGGCACCACCCCGCGACAATATGCAAAATGTCCGCAAAAAATGAATTGCGACTATTCACTTGAATGATTGGATCGCCCTGTTTACATTAACTTCATGCATGGTTTTCCGTTACGCTGGCTCGTCCGCTACGCCTTCCGAAACCGTGAGGCGTCTGGCGCAACAAAGCCCGCGGCCGTAAACAAGGAACTCACTGCACCCACCAACGACCACGCCGGCTCTTTTGCGCCGAACGACCAACCTCCACAACCAGTGACCCCGTGGCTCGAAGGCCCCCACGCCTTGGTCAACAACCACACCGACCAGACGCATGACCCGGAAAGTTCGGTTGCTATCCGCTAGCCCTGCGACAAAGTATCCGGTCTGAATCCTTCCCGCGCGGCATTGCGCACAGGCGGTTGCGTATTTGCAATGCCACGACAATTCTCCAATGCCTGCGAGGCAGGGTTCGACTCGATGCACCGAGCCGGGGATTCCAACCGGGCGAGCCGGCCAGAGGAGATTTCACTGTCAGCGGGCGGTCAAAACCAGCCAGGGATGGGCGGATGAAAACGACGACTTTGAAAGCAGTATCGCGCAGTCGGCGGCGAAGAAACGCCACCGGGATCCCGCAGAATCCCCTTTCGGGCTACTTCAGTAACTTCCCGGGGGTCAGGTCTGGATAGAGATCGTGCATGGCCAATTTGGCTTTGCGATCCACGGTGAACAGCCCCCAGTGCTTTTCCGCGCCCAATGGGTCATTCGGAGAACCCTTCCAATCTTCATCGAAGGCCTCAAAGAAAAAGGTGGTGATATTCATCGACTTCGTCCAGGCAAACAGGTCGTGGTAGTAGCGCTGTTGTTTTTCTTCCGAGGCGCGAAGACCGAACTCGCTCGCGACCGTGGCCCAGCCCGCCTCGGTGATCGCGAGCCGGCTGTGCGGCAGGGCATGGCGGACGGCCTGCAGGTTGGCAATCGTAAAAGGCATGGCCTCCGCCGTGTCTTTGCCCTCCCACTGCGCATAAGTGTGGACGGAGACGAAATCCAGCTCCTGTGCCAGGGCCGAACCATGATGCACCCACCAATCGAAATTGTCCGCCACCGTCACCGGCTGCGAAATGGATTTTTTGACATGGCGGACATAGGCGATGACGGATTCCACGGGGACCAAGTGGTCATTCCAACTCACCAGCGACTCATTGCCGACGGCTACCGCCACGACGATGGCAGGATATCGCTTGGCCAGCCGGATGGCGTTTTCGACCTCGTGGGCGTTTTCGACCTTGTTCGCTTCGAGCACTTCCTTGGGATGCGGCGTTTTGAGCCACGGGCAGTTCGTATTGATGACTTCGGCGTTGAGCCAGGCGCCCACCAGGACTTTCAAGTTGAGTTTGTGGTTTTGGATCAGCCGCAGCACTGTTTCGGTATTGACCTTGGCATCATACGTACGGATCAAGCCGAAGTTACCGTTGCGCGTCAGAATCTGAAGGTCTTCCAGGATTTGTTTCTCGCTCGGGTTGATCTGGCCGGGACGCTGACCGGTGCGGAAGCCCGAGTAGCAAACGGCTTTCTGAACGCCACCCAGCAAGTCGCTCGCCTTTTGCTGAATCGGCAACGCGGTGGGGTTGGTAGCGGTTGCCTCCGCACCGATGCCCGGCGTCGGTCGCCAAGCTGCGGCAGTTGCCAACAGGAGGACGCCCACAAGCTCGTTGACCGTCTTGATGAAGCTGATCCTTTTAGTTGAATGGTTCATGAGGTGAAATCGCTGTTAAGTTTGGTTTGTGGCGCGGATTCTTATCGGCAACGGGGCGGTTTGTGGTCCGGTTGGGGGGATTGCGCTTCCCGGTCGTGAGGTGGATGGCGTTAGTCGCGCACATCCAGCAGCGTGAGGTTATTGATGGCTATGTTCTCCAAGATGTCACCAACGCGCCGTAATTGCGGACGTTGAATTCGGCAACGTTCAAAAACCCGAGTGAGTTCAGAAGTCCAATACGAACAGACAGACCCAACTCAGTTTCAACGGAGCGGGCAAACCGCAAACGACCCTCCTTGCTGATTCTTTGCCGGCTCATCTCAAGAGCCGGGGCGGTCGTCTGGACGAACCGCCCCGGCAATCAACCCAACTTTACCGAACCACCTAGTTGCTGACCGCGCGATAGAACTTCGGCCCGCCGGTCGTCGTGACCGGGTACGGCGAAGTCGCGCCAGCCACGTCAGTCCATGGCCCATTGACCGAAGCAGCTTCCAGCAGCTTGCCTTGGAAAAGGATCTCCCACTGGTTGCCGGACCGTTTAATCTCGAGCGTCGGCGGCGCTCCCGCATACCCGGCCCCAATTGGAGTCGTGGCGAGGATGCCGTTCTTGCTCAGGTAGATGTCGTCGTACAACGCACCTTCGGTGTCACTATTGCCAACCAGATACAGTCTGCTGATGGTGTCTGACGGATAATCGGTGGTGAATTCGTCCATCGAATTGAGCTTACGGTCGCTGGGGCAATCTACGAACAGCGCCGTGCGGTTCGCATCGCCTTCCTTTTGGATGTACACCGAGTACACATCCTCTTCATCCGGCTCCACCCGGGCCCCAGGTTCATTGACGATGGGCGCGTTGGTTATGTCGATCCAGACCTTGTAAACCGCATCAACAGTCAGGACGGTTGGGTCATAAACGGTTCCACCGCCACCGTTGGTGCTGACCCCAATCTGCCACTCAGCGGAGTTTACGGCTGGGTAAATCACCGGTCCCATGTTTGCCTGATTTGCCACTTGATAGTAGAAATTGGGTGTCCGGTCCGAAAGCCCGATCGCTTGTTTGATGGCATCCACTGGATTGCCTTTGGGAATCATGCGGAAGAACAACGTGCGGGCCTGACCTCCGGTAAAGGTTAAACCATTAAGCTTCAAATATGCCCCGCCAGCCCCGGAGATGGCGGTTACTTTGGCGAGCCGATTTTGGTTGGCTGGCTGGGTCACGGCAACCGTGTTGCCGTACATGTCAAGCCAAGTGCCGTTCGTACCCACTGGACCAACTTGATAGAAATCGAAGTTGTCCACGAGACTCCAACCCGAGGCCACCCCGTTTACTGCGCCAACGGTGACACTCTTGCTAACCGTTTCGCTGCCACGGGTGATTGTGAGCGTATACGTAGTCGTGTTGGTCACGGTCACCAAATTGGTGGCAACACCACCGCCAGCCGCAGTCTTGGCTGTGACATCACCGATGTTGCTGATGAACGCCGAAGTGACATTGGCGGGCACATCCCACCGCAGCACGGTGGAATCTCCGCTGACAACCGCCGCGAGGTCGGCCTTATACGAACTGATGGCTAGTGGCGTGAGCCGGCTCGGAGGGTTGGTGATCGGGCCGGTCTGGAGCAGGGTTATTTCTGCGGGCGACAACGGGCGCTCCCAAATGGCCACCTCATCAATTAAACCCGTGTAGAACTGTCCCGGAGTGGCGCGAGCAAATGAGGCCAGCGCCGTGTTGTTGGGGGTCACCGGGTAAACCGGATTGAGATTGTTGGCCGTATCGAGGACGCCATCAATATACAAACTCGCTTTTGGCACCCCTCCAGCATCGTGCTGGACCCACACCACATTGTGCCAAGCATCGTCCCAGACGGGGGTCACGGAGATCCGGTGGTCGCCCGACGGTTGGCCGGCGTCACTGCGGACAAACCCGTCCAGACCAGGGTTGCTGTTATTGAAAAGCCCCATGCAGAACGCGGTGTTGTTGTTGCCATCCGAGCGGCTTTCAGTGAAGGCCCAGCCACCTCCGGTGGCAATGGGTGCCTTGGCCCAGAAGGACACGGTAAAATTGGATTTGGAGTAAGCCGGCAGGGCATCTCCGGAGTTGTGGATGCGGCGTGCGTACTGGGAAAACGTCTTGTCGAAAGCCAACGCATTGCCCCATTTGCCGGCAACCACATTCGAACTGCCCATGTTGTTCACCGTCAAGTCATAGGCGCTCACCAAGTCAGGTGTTTTCACCCCGGCGATCGTATTCAGGGGCCAGTAAGCAACCAAGCCGTTGGTAAGACTCACACCGCCGAAGCTGTTCACTGTGACCTGCGCAACCGTGCTCGTGGCGCTGCCGGTGGAATTGGTAACGATGAGCCGATAGTTCCCGTTCGTGGCGGTCGTGACATCCGCCAACGCGAACGTATCCAATGTGGCCCCCGGAATGTCCTGCTCATCCTTCTGCCATTGGTAATAAAGCGGGCGGGAACCGTAAACACTGGCCTTCAGTGTATAGCTGTCTCCCGGATACAGGTTGGTGGCACTGCTTGGGTTGCTCGACACGGTTGGCGCAAATTGCGGCACGGGCGTGACAATGCCATTGGCAATGACATCCTGAACCTCGGCTTGACTGAGGGCCCGGGCCCAGAGCGCTAAATCGTCCACTTTGCCGGCAAAGAAAAGGTCCACCACGCCGTTCCGATTTCTGGCACCCAGATTAACCAGATCGTTCACGCTGCTGTTGGCGTAATTGGGAACAAAACTATTACTATAAACAAGGCTCCCATCCACATAGTGCAAAAACGCGCGAGAGAGAGCGTCATACGTCAGGGCAACGTGATGCCAGGTGCTGTTCAAGGAAATATTGGTGACGGCGGGCAAGTTGACCGGGTTACCGCCGCTGGCATCGCGAAAATAGACCGCCGTAGTATTGGTGTTGGCGCGCGCAATCAACGCGGTCAACGGGTTGTTGTTGATGCTGGAACTCTCAACAAAATAGTAGTTGCCACCCGCTTGAGCAGCCCCGTTCACCCAAACCGAAATGGACCAACTGCCCTTCTTCGAAACGGGCAAGCCCGTGTCCGAATCCGGAGGCGCTTGGAAGGTGAGATAGGTCGAAGCGCCATCGAATGTCACCGCATTGCCGAACTGGCCGGGCACCAGCATCGTCGCGCTGTCCATGGTGGGGCCCACTAGATCGTTACCAGCAACAACGTCGGGCGTGGTCATCGGATAAGCCCCACTTGCCGTGTTCAAAGGCCAGTACGCCACCATGCCTTCGCGAACATCCGCGTAAAGGGTGAGGGCACCACAGGCAAGAATTGTCCCTAGTGCAATTTGCAGTTTTCTTTTCATAATGATATGAATGGTTTTTGGTTGATTTCGTTAGACACTTGCTTATCTCATGAACACGGTCAATCTGTCAACCGAAATATGACAATTTGAGTAATCCAATATCACACTTCAGTTGTCGCTGCCAATTGTCCAAAGTTGAGCGAGGCTCAAACCATATCCGGATCAACCCGACATGCAAACGCCATACCCCCACTACCGGCTTGCTTTAACAGTCCTGCTTTGGCTGCCACTATCTACTTGGGCCGGGGATCAGTCCGCCACGGCACCCGTGGTGTCCGGAGGAGCGGTCGCGTTCACAGTCAGGGAAATCGCGACGGGGACCAACATTGGAGGCGCAAAACTAGATGCCGACATCATCCTGCCGCCTGCCTGGGCGTTCGGTGTATTACACGGTTACTATACAAATCAGGCTGGCATCTTGCGAAATTTGAAACAGCTCGAAGCGGGCGATTTCCCGGTGGATGCAATCTGGGTGGACTCGGCATTCTGGGACCTCACGACGCGGGGGCCGGCCGGCTACATTGACTTTCGGGGTGACCGCGGGGCCTTTCCCGA
Organism: Limisphaerales bacterium; assembly: GCA_020848635.1. Classification (GTDB taxonomy): domain Bacteria; phylum Verrucomicrobiota; class Verrucomicrobiia; order Limisphaerales; family JADLHS01; genus JADLHS01. The sequence continues at coordinate 3,501 of JADLHS010000470.1, read as the reverse complement.
TTTGCGCGGCCTGACCGGCCAACTCGAACGGCGTCAGGTGCGGTTTGGGATCTGGATTTGGGACCGAGTACTGGATGCCAATCCAGAGGCATTTCAGGAGTTCGAATCAAAAGGCTATTTCAAGCCGGGACAGATCGTCTCTAACGGCTGGCACAACGCCGGCCTGCAAAGTATCGCGCGGGTTGTGGACTTCAGCAATCCCGCGGCGGCGGCGTTGTGGTCGGAAAAGTTGCGGCCCTTCATGGCGGACGGAGTGGATTTTTTTAAGATGGATGCCGGGCCGCAGACCGATTATCTGCGCACCCACTTCGAGTTGGCACAGAAGTATGGCCGCCACACCCGTGGACGCGGCTTCATCCTCACGCAATCCGCCCGCGATTCGCTGGCGGACATCAAGCGCTATCCTGCGGCCTGGACGGGGGATGCCCAATCCTCGTGGCATCAACCGGACTATCCGGACACGTCCCGTTGGATTCTCGGCGGGCTGCGCCAGCAGATCGAAATGGTAGCCAACCCCAGCTGGCGACACTATGCGTATCCCTTCCTCGCCAACGACACCGGTGGCTTCCACTTGCGCTCACTGGAAGGGGCCGCCGCCGAGGAGCTGTATATCCGGTGGGCGCAATTCTCCGCGTTTGGCTCGATCATGCAAGTGTTTGGCGCCCCCCGGGTGCCGGAGCAAAACGCCCCGTTCGGTTGGCCCGCGGCGGTGCAGCAGAACTTCCGCAGGCACACCCATCTGCGGCTGCAGCTCTTCCCCTACATCTACACCCACGCACTGCTCACCCGGCTGACCGGCCGGAAAATGATTCAAGGCGATGCGGACCATCCTTTGCAGTATCGTTTCGGCGATGCTTTTCTCGTTGCGCCGGTGTCCGAGCCGAACGTGACAAAGCGTAGCCTCTGGCTGCCGGAAGGCGAGCGTTGGATTGATTACTGGACGGGCCAGTCGTATTCGGGGGGACAGGAAGTCACTGTGCCCGCACCACTAGAGCACTTGCCACTCCAGGTCCGCGCCGGAGCAATCATCCCGCTACGAGACTACGCTCCGTCGGTCTTGCGGGGCAACAACGCAACGCTCACGCTGGATGTGTTTCCGGACGGCGCGACGGAAAAATCAGAGTTCACCCTGTATGAGGACGACGGCACGTCCAATGCCTATCTAACCAACGGCTTTGCCGCCACAACCATCGCCTGTCAACCTGGACCGTCCTCCGTTGCCCTGCACATCGCCCCGATCCAAGGTGGTTACGACGGCAAGTTAACACAACGCCGTTGGAAATTGCGGTTGCACCTGGCGGCGAAACCGGCGGGCGTACGTCTCAACGGCAAGGCGGTGAGGTGGAAATACGACGCGCAGCAAGGCGTTCTCCTTTCGGATTGGAAAGCGGCCACCGCGCAGGCCAGTGAAATTCTAATCGCCCGCTGAAGGCATTGGCAGAATTTGACCGAAAATGGAAACCCAATCCCACCGAGGCGAGGTTTCGTCGAATCGCATTTGAACATGAAGAAAATCAAGGAAAAATCAGCCGTCCGGCGCGGCTCGGCGTCAATCGCCGGTTTAGTCCTGACGAGCATGAGCCTGTTCGTCCTTCGCGGCGCGGAAGCGGCGAATGTGCAAACCGTATTCACCTATCCCTCGAGCGTCACCCTTCAATCAGGGAACGGGATCAGCCTCAAAGCCGAGTTGAATTATAACAACAGTGTGACCAACGCGCCCGTCGCCGTGGTGATGCATGGATATTCGACAGGAAGCGACTTTGCCAACGTCCGCGCCAACGCCCAACGCCTGCGGGACGCCGGATTCTTTGCCATTTCAGTGGCGATGCGGGGCCGGGAAGGTTCGCAAGGCGCGCGGGATTCAGGGGGCGTTGAGGTTTACGACATCTATGACGCCGTCGAGGCCGTGAAAGTCAGCTATGCAGGGTATGTCAACCCGGCCAACGTGCATATCACCGGCTATTCGGGCGGGGGCGGCAATGCCATGTCCGCACTTACCAAATTTCCCGATTACTTTTGCCTGGGGGCCTCGATGTTTGGGATGTCCGACTACGGCCTCGATCTGATTAATGGTTGGTATAATAACGGGGCCAATTATGGTGGCGTTCGTACCAGTCAACTCATCACGGACATTGGCAATCCGAATACCGGCGGGCCGCTGGTCCTGGACAAGTATCAAGCCCGCGCCTCCAACCTCGCCGCGAAGAACAACCCCTACAGCGAAATCCACTTATTTGTGAATCGTGATGAACCCATCTGTCCGGCCGTCAACTCAATCAGCTACTGGAGTAACGCAGTGGCGGCGCAATCGTTTCCGGGGGAGTTCAGCAACATCACGCTGCATCTCGGAACCAACGGCATTTACCACGATTTCAATTCCAATGGCGTCAATGAGGCCAGTGAATTGCAATATTGGGCCCATGGGTATCCCACTGCCAATCAGCAAACCTCCGGCGAATCATGGTATCTGACGCGGTTGAAAAACGGCCTCATCCCGCAGCCGACCCTCAATGGCAGCGATGAATTGGTTGTTGCAGGCTGGGTCAAAACCCGGCCCTTCGAATTGTGGCTGGGCGACGGCCAGAACGCGGCGGCCAGTTTGGCCTATTCCGTGTCCCAGGTGGAAAAACTTTTTACGCTCCGCATTCTTAGCAGCGTCAAGAGCGTGGCTGGTCGCTTGAAGGTGGACACAAGTGACATGATCGGACTGCCGGTCACGGTGCGGACGAATGGAATTCTGGCTGCCACATTCACTGGCGGTGGCGTCTATACTTACGATGGGCTGGGAAACGGTCAAACGATCGTTCTGACCGTGCCGATTTCGCTCTCCATCGAACGCTCCGTCCCAAATCTGGTTTTGAACTGGCCGGGAGGAACCCTGCTGGAATCGGCCAGTCTGGCCGGGCCGTGGACGACCAATCCCGCCGCCGCGCCGTACACAATAACGCCGACGAACTCACAGAGGTTTTACCGGGTACAGCGCTATTAGAATCAACGCGGCTTCCCGTCCAGAGCGGCTTCGATACTGGCTGCGACCTGGGAGGCCAACTCCTCGTAACCTTCATCCTTGTAATGAACATCCGCGTGGTACTGGATTCGCGTCAATCGGGGCAGGGCGAATGCGTATAGATCATCCACCGCCACTTGGTTTTCGTCCATGACCGACCGCGCCACGGCATTGTAAATCGGCACATCTGCGGCGATGCGCTTGACCTTGAGTTGATCCAATTCCTTGGGCACCGGGGTCGAGGTGGCCCAAATCAGTGTGGCGCCGGTGGCGCGCAACTGGCGCACCAGTTCGCGCAAGTTCGCCTGATAATTCTCCAGTGTCACTTGGCGCGAACCATCCGGCATAATCTTCACATCGTGCAAACCCCAGTTAAAATGGATGACATCCCATTTGCCCCGCCCCAACCACTGGCTCAGTTTTGCCAGACCGTTGGTCGTCGTTCCCGCATTCTCAGGAATACGGTGAACATTGGCCTTGCCCGACAGGAGTCG
>JADLHS010000469.1 GCA_020848635.1 Limisphaerales bacterium | reverse complement strand
TCGCATACGATGCCTTGCCCGGTTCGGCGCCGTACATTTCAAGAATTTCCTTCGGCTCCTTCGCAATATCCACCAACTCCGGCACGCTGGTTTGCATGCGGAACGCGAGCTCGTAATTATCAATGTGGGTGGCGATAGCCGGGTCACCGAGCGCACCGAGCTGTTTGCGATTCAGCTCCTGCATGGCATCAATCAACTCCCGCCGCCGCTGGCCGTTGACCCCCGGCGGATTGGAAACATAAACCACCGGATCGCCTTGGTTGCGAAACTGCACGCCCTGATAGTTGGCGGAGAGAAACCCGTTACCCCAGTAGTGCCCCTGCAATGCCTGACCCCCGCTGCCGCTGGTGAGCACCACAAACGCCGGCAGATCGTCGTTCTCGCTGCCCAGGCCGTAGGCCAGCCATGCGCCCATGGTCGGCCGGCCTGGCTGTTGATTGCCCGTGCCCATGAACGTGACCGCCGGATCGTGGTTGATCGGTTCGGTGAACATGGATCGGATGATCGTGATGTCGTCCGCAATGCCACCGATGTGGGGCAGCAGGCTGCTCAGTTCCACGCCAGATTTGCCATAACGTTTGAACTCAAAGGGTGAACCCACGCAACGCAACACCGCCTGGCCGGCCGTCATGCCGGTGATGCGCTGTCCTTTGCGAATGCTGGGCGGCAGTTCCTCGCCGGTCATCTCTTTCAACTTCGGTTTGGAGTCGAAGAGATCGAGGTGCGACGGCGCGCCGGATTGAAACATATAAATGACGCGTTTGGCCTTCGGGAGCGAGTGTAAGTTTTGAAGCGCGCCTTTCGCTTTCAAACCCCCACCCGTCCCGGCCCCGAACATTCGCGGGTTCAACAACGATGATAACGCGAGCGCGCCGAGCCCGGTGGTGCTGCGGGAGAGAAACGCGCGCCGGCTGAGCGTTCGGTGGATTTCGTCTTGGAAACTCATGGCGGCTACTTGGTGATGGTCTCGTTTAGATTCAACAGCACGTTGGCCACAGCCGTCATCGCTGCGAGTTCAGCGGGGTTCGCCTTTTCGGGCAATGGGGATTCACCTACTTTTAGCAACGCGTTCGCCGCATCAGAATCTTGACGGAAGTTGGCGAGTTGTTGCGCGTAGATCTTCTGCAACACCCCGACTTCGTCCACCTGCGGCGGGCGACCGAGCGTGTGCCGGAAAGCGCGCACGAGCCGTTTATCTACGCTCTTGGGCTCTTCCCGCAAAACCCGCTCAGCCAGGCCGCGCGCGGCTTCGACAAACGCTGGATCGTTCATCAGCACCAGCGATTGCAACGGGGTCTGCGTGTGCTGGCGGAAGAAAGTACAAACCTCGCGGCTCGGCGCATCAAAGGTGGCAAACGACGGATAATGTGCCGAGCGCCGCCAGAAGACATACATGCCGCGGCGATAAAGCGCGTCGCCATGGTCCTGCTCGAATTTCGAATCGGTGCCGTCCCAGATACCGGGCGGCTGGTACGGCTTCACACTCGGGCCGCCAATCTGGTCGTTCAGCAGGCCAGCCACGGCGAGCGCGTTGTCGCGGACGAATTCGGCGTCGAGGCGCACGCGCGGGCCATGGGTAAAGAGGCGATTGTAAGGATCGCGCTCCAGTTTCTCCGGCGTCATCACCGCCGACTGCCGGTAGGTGGCGCTGGTCATAATCAGGCGGACCAGTCCTTTCACGTCCCAAGCGCCGACCGAGCTTGACCCAGTATCACGTCCCGCTTTTCGTGTTGAGCTGCTGCCGTCGCGGAACTGCACCGCCAGCCAGTCGAGCAACTCCGGGTGACTTGGCCATTCGCCCTGGGAGCCAAAGTCGTTGATCGTTTTCACGAGTCCGGTGCCAAAGAACATGGACCAATAGCGGTTCACCGTGACCCGGGCCATCAACGGATTCTCCCGGGCAACGAGCCAGCGGGCGAGCGCAAGCCGGTTGGCTTGGCCTTCAGGCAGCGGCGGCAGAATAGCGGGTGTGCCGGGCGTGACCTGTTCCCCCTTGGTGCGAAAATCACCGCGCACGAATACGAAAGTGTCGCGCGGTGGATTCATCTCCTCCATCACCAACGTCGTGGGAATCGCTTTGTAGAACTCTTCCTTGCGTTTGCGCGCCTCCGCCAGCGCGGCATCGGAGCGCAAGTAATCCACCGCGTAGTTTTCCTTGTAAAAGCGCTGGAGCTCGCTGCGCTCGTCGTCGGTGCGGTTGCCGCGGGATTTGGCGATGAGCGGCAGGTAGCCATTCAACGTGAGCGTCCGCGCGTCCTCGACCGTGAGCGCTCTTTGGTAGAATCGCACGTCGTCCACTGAACCTCTGAGATTCGACTCGCCATTGCGCGTCCCGATGCGTACCGGCTCATCGTTCGCGATCAGCCCAGTGAGTCTATCATTCTCGACCTCCAAGTCGCGGACGCGACCGTTCACGTAGAGTTTCACACCAGATGCTTTCCCGGAGCCGTCGTAAGTCGCCAAAACGTGCAGCCACTGGTTCTTGGGAACCTTGTCCTTGGTCCGAACCTTCAAGGCATTGTCCGGCCAGGTGTTGATCAGATGCACTTGGAAATGTTCCT
>JADLHS010000468.1 GCA_020848635.1 Limisphaerales bacterium | reverse complement strand
CCAACGAGCCGGCAATCATGGGAATCGTCCAGGTCAGAAAGCCCAGCAACCCTCCGTCTATCCCGGCCACTTGGGTGACCCACGCGTAGTAAAACCAGTGAGATCAGCCCAGGTGAAGGACGGCTGAGCCGCACCGCCGGGCGGGCGGCTATCACCGGCCGGATCCAAAGCGCCGTGACCCCGAGATGAACCCGGGTTGGAAACAGTTCCTCGACCAAGGCCTGCTTCAGGAAAGCCCCTAACGCCGGCGGGTGCGCCCGCGACAATGCATAGATGGCTTCCGGCAGCAGATAGACAACCGCTCCGAGCAGGATAAGGCGGGCGTTGCGCCGCCAGAACCGCCTGTAAAGACCGCCGCCACCGCGGTGCGCCTGGTCGCCCAGAAACGTGAGGTGATAGGCAAACCCCACCGCAAAAAAGAACTGCGGCATGATGGAGTCCGCATAACTAAAATAAGTATCGCGGTGACTTAGTAACGATGGGGTCACCGCGAAACCGCCAAGGAAGTTGACCACGAACATGCCCAATACCGTGTAACCACGGAACTGGTCGAGTGAGACAATGCGTTTTGGCACAGCGTCGGCAGAATAGCGACAGCGCTATCCGGCACAAGCTGGGCGGCAAAATACCTCACCTCTCCACCAAGCCCATCACCCTCAGCGACCCTGAACGGCGCCGTGACTGGGGGCAAACCGGCGGCGGCACTCCGCGTAAAGCGCGGCATCGGCGATGAACTCGCGGGCAAAATTTCAGAGCCGCACCGTCTAAGCACGCCGAATCCAAAGGCCACCGATCACAAGTCCTAAGGGCGTTTTTTCAAGAGCCGAAGCCGGAAGTGGGTTGCACCGGTGGTTAGGATAACACCCCATATGCAATATCCAACTCAATGCGTAATCTACCGCCATGAAGAAACTAATCATTGTAATATGCGTGGCCATGTGCGGCTTGGCATTGTCATTTGTACTGGTCGGTTGCGACCGGCAGGTTTCCAGCGACAAAACCAGCACCACCAGCAGCGATGGCACGGTTAAAACCAAGGAGAAGACCGTGACCCAGTCATCGGATGGCACCGTGACCAAGACGGAGGAGTCCAAGAAAACCAGTCCGCCCGAGAAACCTTAAACACGTTGTTCATCAATCTGCCAATCTGAACGGCGTAGGACCTGCCCTTTGTTGACATCAAGAACTCCGGCTGCGGGGTCGCGAACTTTCCACCTTAAGTATTCAGGGGGCGGTGAATACCAAGCTGGTTCGCACTTCATCGAATCATACACCGGTGTAGCGGTTCGGTTCACGATCAAACATTCGCCCCATTTCGGTTGATTTAAACCCTGCGCTTTCGGGTTTTCATCCCGTTCTCCTTCGCATTGGCCAGGGCAAAACTTCCCCCCGATTCCGAGCGTGCGCAGCAACCGCGCCTTCCATCGCAGGTAAGGCGGACCAATTATGGACAGCAAGGTTTCGTTCGTGAACATTGCGGCGGCTCATTTTTGCGTTCATCTATGATTGGGTGGCAGCATTTCAAAGATCGTTTGGCGTCACTCCGGGGCAGACCTGCTTTGGATGCTTTGCTAACTCAGGCGCGTCCAGATCAGCCGCTGGCTGAGCGCGTGGCGTGGGCGGAGGATTTGCTCTCGTGGGTGCGGCGCGATGTCCCTGCCACACGGCTGCGGCTGCTGCTCCAACTGCTGGAACGCCAACCAGAGGCTCACCAGCGCGTGGCGCAGACAATACGTTCCATCGTGCGAGATACCGAGGCGCTGGATTTGTTCGCCGATACGGGTTTGCCGCAGGGCGCCGGCTTCACGCATGAACTTATGTCGCGGCTGGTTTCCGGCCTGTTGCCTGATTCGCCGCAAACGCGTGATCTCGCGGATGTATTTGACCGGCTGTTTCCGCGTGATTCCACTGCTGGTTGGCTGGAACAACTGGATGCCGGACTCGCCGCCCGGATCATCAACCTGTTTCATCATGCTGAAACACTCGCGGAAGGCGGGTGGACGTCGCTGCGGACCGACCTGGAGGATGCCATGGTCCAACTCGCGGATCGGATCTGCGTCGTGGGCTCAAAGCGGGACGTGCGGGTGCGACTGGACAAGGTGGCCTTCCGCGAATTGCCGTTCCAAAAACTCACTCCGGCGGTGGAAGCGTTGCTCGCACGTCGGGAAGCGGGCACGCCGTTGACTGAACTGACTGCAGAATTGAACGTTGTGCGCGGGATGGCTGATGCATGTGACCGCGCCGTGGACGAAATAATCGGACGGCTGGAAAAAACCGGGGTCAGCACGGCATTGGTATACGATATCGAGCGCTTGCGCGCACAGGTGCAACGATTGGAATTGCTGTTGGAAGCGTGGGCGGCGCCCGCGCTTACCGCGGAGCGCAAGCTGGCTATCCTCGCCGACTTGGTGCGGCAAAATCATGCGCGCCGCAGTGTGCGAGAATTGTGGCGGCAAAATCTGCACCTGCTCACCCTGCGGATTGTGGAGCGCAATGCCGAGACGGGGGAACATTACGTCGCGCGCAATGGTCGTGAATACGCCGACATGCTGCGGAGCGCCGCGGGCGGCGGCGTGATCCTGGGCGTGACGACGTTTTTGAAACTGCTGTTGGCCAGGCTCGTGCTCCCCGAGTTTTTCAAAGGCGCCTTCTTTGGATTTAACTACGCAGTGGGCTTCGTGGTGGTGCAGTTCTGCGGCTTCTCCGTGGCCACCAAACAACCTGCGACTACAGCCCCTGCGTTGGCGCGACGGATGAGGGAGTTACACACGCCAGCGCAACTCGAAGCGCTGGTGGATGAAGTGGTGTTTCTCATTCGGTCGCAGATCGCGTCGGTGTTCGGCAATCTCGCGCTGGTGATTCCGGCGACGTGGCTCCTCGATTTGCTTTGGAAGGGCATCACCGGCGGTCACATTGTGAAGGAGCAGAAAGCGGGGTTGATCTTGGGAACCGTGATGCCATGGGGCGGGTGCTTGTTTTTTGCGATGTTTACCGGTGTGCTGTTGTGGCTGTCGAGCTTGTTCGCCGCCTGGCTGGATAACTGGTTCGTGCTGCATCAACTGAGTGCCGCGCTTGCGCAGCATCGCGGATTGCAACGCGGTTTCGGCCCGACGCGCGCGCGACACCTGGCAGTGTGGCTGGAGCGCAACATCGCGGGACTGGGCGGAAACATTTCGCTGGGTTTGATGCTCGGAATCATCCCGTCGGTGGCCGTGTTCTTTGGGCTGCCGCTGGATGTGCGCCACGTCACGCTCTCCACCGGGCAAGTGACGGCGGCCTTCGCGGCCTTGGGTAGCGAACACTTCTGGATACTTTCGACCATGTGGATTGGGCTCGGCATTCTAGGTATCGGCCTGCTGAACGTTCTGGTCAGCTTCAGTCTGGCCTTGTTTGTCGCCATCCGTGCACGGGACCTGCGCGGGCCGGTGCGCCACCAATTTTACCAGGCCATCGTCGGGAGATTCCTCAAGTCTCCCTT
>JADLHS010000467.1 GCA_020848635.1 Limisphaerales bacterium | reverse complement strand
TATGTCTATGATATCAAGTTGCGCAACATTCGCATCTACGCCGACCGTATGCCTCCCTCCTCCCTCTATGGCTACGACGAGGACCATGCGGTTTTCGATATCACCGTGGACGGCTTCTTCCTCAACGACCGACGCATCCCCAATCTTGAGGAGGCGCGATTCAAACTCGGCAAGCACACCCGCAACGTCACGATTCGATGATTAATAAGGCTAAGTAAGCGTGCAGCGAAGCGGCGGAAGTCCCCCTCCCGGCATGGCCCGTACGATCCGTGACCATTTCTATGGTTTGATCGGTACTTGCGGAGCCTGAGCCGGTAGTATTACGTCCTTTACCGTGATTGAACTGCCGGATGCGAAGGCCGACGAACTGAAGGACATTAACATGCGTCGAATCAAACAAATCAGCGGACCTCGCCAAGGGGCGGCCCTGTGCCGGGCGGTAAGTTTTCTGTCTGTGCTGCTGGTTGCAGTCGCGTCCGCTCGCGCTGATGACGCAGAAATTCGGCAACGTGCGAGTGAGTGGACGTTGCGCACGTCGCGGATGGAGCGTGTCATTGCCTTGGAGAATGGTCGGTTAGTGTTGAAGCAATTCACGGATCGGACAACCAGGCGTAACCTCATAGCCACCGGCGCGGCGACCGAGGAATTCCTCTCACCCTATGCTGACGGCGTAAAGTCTCAGAATGATTCCGCTGGTCGCTGGCGGCTGGTTGACTCGAAGCAATCGAAATTGTCTCAGGGCGAGCGTCAACTCGACATCACCGTTCAGCGCGATGCGCTCCAGGTCACGAAGAGTTATCTGGTTTATCCCGGCTCCAGCATCGTGCGCGAATGGGTCACATTTAAGAACACTGGCCCGGCACCGTTGCCCATCCAGGATCCGTGCTTTCTGAATTTCACTGTCCATTCGGGCGCAGAAAAATCTCCTGAGTTCTCGTGGATGTCTGGCGGCGAAAACAATCCCGGTTCCTGGAATCTCAAGACCGAGTCGTTGAATCCGGCAAAGCCGAGGACGTTTGATTCCTACGAGCCGTTTCCCGCTGAATTGCTCGGAGCGCAGCAATTCCCCGGCGACGGCATTGACGCCAAGGTTCTGCTCAACGGTCGGCAGGTCTGGCCCGCCACAAACTGGCAGTACATTGCCAATGCTACGGTGCGCGTGCCGTTCGATTTCAGTGCCGACGTGCAACTCGGCGACCAACTCGTTTTTCTCGTCAGCATGCACGGCGGCATCGGCTATGACACCACGGCCTTTAACCCGACGATTACCTATCCCGACGGCGAGGCGCACAACGCCCACCAGGAGTTTGCCAACGAGCAAGGCAAGAACGGCTGGCGCTATCAGTATCTCGAAGGCGGCAAGTTCATTGACCTCGTTTATTATCCGACCCCGAATCAGTGGCGGAAGGAGAAGGACAACGTCACCGGCACGCCCTTCGTCGGACAAGGCAATGCGCATCCGGATGTGGGGCAGGACGCCGCGCGCGTCTGGACGGCGCCGAAGGCGGGTCGCGTCCATGTCACTGGCTCGGTTTGCAACACCGGGAACGGCGTGGGGATCAACTCCAGCTACGGTTTCCGGCCCGGGAGCGCGAGTTATGCCCCGTGGTACGCGCTTTACGCCAACGACACGAAGCAGGGCATTTTCATCGGCTGGGATTATTTCGGACACTGGACCTCGTCCTTCGCGCTCAATGCGAATAGCAGCGTCACGGCCCAACTCAAACTGGCCGGGGTCAAACAAACCCTCGCGCCGGGCGAATCCCTGACGACTCCGAAAGCTTTCGTGGGCATCTACCATGATGACTTGGACAACGCGGGCAACGAATGTCTCGACTGGCAGTATCGCTATCTCTGGGATTACACGCGCGACGGCTGGTTTCCGGCCATCCGCATGTTGGGCTACTGGATGAACGGCACGGGCTGGGGGCAACCGGGCGCGGCTTGGACCGGCGGCGGGCCGGATTACGACAGCACGTTCCGCAAAGTCTTCCGCGTCGCTGATCTGATGAGCTACGTCGGCGCGGATGTTTACCATCGCGACTGGGGTTGGTGGGATCGCGCGGGCGATTGGAACGGCCCGGATTTCCGCACGACCATCGCCTACCTCCGCAAACACGACATGGGCCAGCTCATTTACGCCTTCCTTTACACCGTGGACAAGAAGTCGCGCGTCGCGCAGGAGCATCCGGACTGGTTGCTGGGCGAGACGCTTGACATGTCGAAGCCGGAAGTCGTCGCCTTCATGTCGAACCAACTCGATCAATTTGTCGCGCGCTGGGGCGACTTTGAGTGGCGCAATGATAGTTTCTTCACTGCCGCACGCGACGGAAGCGACACCGCCATGCTCGCACAGGATGAAGGCTTGCGCCGCGTCATCCGCACGTTTCTGGATCGTCATCCGAAGTGCGCCTTCCAAGCCGTCAACGGCGGTGGCAATTACGGCGGCTACGACTACACGCGTTACGCCTCGGCGTTTTCGTTCAGCGACGGCGCGGTCGGCTCGCTGCGCAATTATTACGCTGCGCTGCTGTTCCCGCCGGACAAGACCAGCGACATCCCGGATGTCTGGAATCCGAACGACTACAACCAAGCCACTTGGCGCGGACTGCTCTGCATGAACTTCGACATGACCGGCGACACCACGGATGCCGCGAAGCTCGAAGGGGTGCGCGAACTGGTGGACCTCTATCACTACCTGCACCAGCAAGGCGTCGTCGGCCGCTGGGTGCATGTTTTCCGTCCGCTGATCACCGACGACGATCAGACGATGTATTTCCAGCGCTTGAGCCGCGACGGCAAGCGCGGCGTCATCATCCCCAAGCGGCCCGCGCCCGGCCCGGTCACGATCAAGCCCAAAGGACTTCTGCGGCAGCACACCTACACCGTCTCGTTCCACGAATCGGAGCGGAGCGAACGCCGCACCGGCGCTGACCTGATGGCGCGTGGCATCTCGTTCGACAAAATGCCACCCGGCGAACTCATCTACCTGAACCTGCCCTTGCATCCCGGCAGTAAACTGGACGTGAAACCACCCAAGCCACCGCAGACCGTCGTCAAACGCAGCGGCGAAAACATGGGCTATCCCGGCGTGGAACTGAGTTGGAACGCTGGCAAGGACGACAACTGGATTTCTTACTACG
>JADLHS010000466.1 GCA_020848635.1 Limisphaerales bacterium | reverse complement strand
TGGGGCTAACGGAAATTGGCTTTTCCGATCACAATCCGATGTCACGGGAGGGCTGGGACGATTGGCGCATGTCGCAGGGCGAATTGGATCTTTACGTCGAGAAAGTCCAGCAGGCACGACGCGAGCATCCGCAGTTGACCATCAAGCTGGCGTTGGAAGTGGACTTTATTCCCGGTCAGGAAGAGTGGATCAAACACCTGGCCGCGCGGCATCCGTGGGATTACCTGATCGGTTCTGTTCACTACGTCTCGGGCGCCTGGGCCCTCGACAATCCGAACACGACTTCGGAGTGGCAAACCCGCGGAGTTTTTGAAGTATGGACGGATTATTTCGAGCGGCTCACCCTGGCGGCCGAGTCGGGGCTCTTTGAAATCATCGCGCATGCCGATCTATGCAAGAAGTTCTGTTTTTACCCCAAACAGGATTGCACGCCGCTGTTCACCCAGTTTCTCAATGCCGCCCGGCGCAAGGGGGTGGCGATGGAACTCAACACCGCTGGCTTGCGCAAGGACTGCAAGGAAATCTATCCCAGCCCGCAAATCGTCCAACTGGCCGCGAATCTTGGAGTTCCGATCACGTTCGGATCGGACGCGCATGCGCCCGGCGAAGTGGGTATGAATTTCCCCGAAGCCGTTACCCTGGCAAGAAGCGCCGGCTACACGCACTATTGCCGCTTCATCCAGCGGAGGCGCGAAGATGCCAAACTGAGCTGATTTCCATTTATGAACCTGACCTCATTCTCATTTCCAACCCCAACTCTCTACGGTGCTGGCGCCATTTCCGAACTGGCATCTCGGTGTCAGCGGCTTTCAATTCGCCACCCGCTGGTCGTCACTGATGGCGGACTGGTGAACACCGCGACCTTTCGGGCGGTGGCGGAAGCCTTGGGTGCTGCCGGGAAGGACCGGGATTGGTTCGTCTATTCCGGCGTGCACCCCAATCCCGTCGAACAGGACGTGCGGGAAGCCGCGCAAAGCTATCGCGACCACGGCTGTGATGGTGTAATCGCGCTCGGCGGCGGCAGCCCTTTGGATGTGGGCAAAGCCGCGCGCCTGCTCGTCAAACGACCGGGATTCGACTTCGCCAAATTCTACGACGAACCCGATTGGTCTGGCCTCGCACCTTGCATCGCCATCCCGACGACCGCCGGCACCGGCAGTGAAGTCGGTCGCAGCTCCGTCATCACGTTGGACGCCACGCACCGGAAAGCGGTTCTATTTCACCCCGAGTTGCTGGCGAAACTGGTGATTCTGGACCCGCAGCTCACAGTTGGTTTGCCAGCCAAGCTCACCGCCGCCACTGGTGCGGACGCACTGACGCATTGCATTGAGAGCTTCACCTGCCCGCAGTTTCATCCCATGTGCGATGGCATTGCGCTTGAAGGGATCCGGCTCATCGTCGAGGCGCTGCCTCGCGCCTGCGCGAAGGGTGACGACCTCGAAGCGCGCGGTCACATGCTGGTCGCGGCGGCGATGGGCGCGGTGGCGTTTCAGAAGGATCTGGGGGTGGTCCATTCGCTCGCCCATCCGCTTTCGACGATTTGCGGCATGCACCACGGCTTGGCGAATGCGTTGTGCCTCGTGGCGGGCATGAAGTTCTGCTCAGCCCGCAAACCCGGCATCTACCGGCGCGTGGGACTGGCGTGCGGGCTGGAGGTTTTGCAATGTTCCCCCGCCGAGGCCGATCAACAAACCATTGCCTTCATTACCGCCTTTCTGGCGCGGATTGGTCTCAACACCCGACTCGGCGATCACGGCGTCAAGCGCGAGCAACTTGATGCGCTTGTCGCCCAAGCGGTGGATGACCCCTGTCATAAGACCAATGTCGTGCCGGTGACGGCCGCCGATTTCCGAAGTCTCTATCTCGAAGTACTATGAAATATCCGACTCAACTGTTCATTGATGGCGCGTTCCGCGACTCCAAGTCCGGTCGCCGCACCACGCTCGTCAATCCCGCAACCGAAACCGCGCTCTGTGACGTGGCGGCGGCGGACGGTTCCGAAGTAAGCGCGGCGGCGGAATCCGCCCAACGCGCGTGGGAATCTGGCTGGCGCGATCTTGCTCCAGGCAAGCGGGCCGCCATCCTCTTCGACGTCGCTCGGAAGCTCCGCGAAAACCTCGAGGAGATCGCCCAACTGGAAATGCTGCAAATCGGCAAGCCGATCAGCGACGCACGCGACGAGGCTGGGCTGGGCGCCCGCGTGTTCGAGTATTACGCCGGCGCAATTTCGCGTTTCGGCGGCGAGACGCTCCCAGTGGCACGCGGCGGCCTTGATTTCACCTTGCGGCAGCCGATGGGCGTTGTCGCCGCGATTGCACCGTGGAATTTTCCTTTCCCGATCGGGTGCTGGAAAGCCGCACCCGCGCTGGCGGCCGGCAACTGCGTGGTGCTCAAACCGGCGTCACTCTCGCCGCTCACGGCACTCAAGTTAGGGGAACTGGCCCACGCCGCCGGCTTGCCGCCGGGAGTGTTGCAGGTCGTACCTGGTCCGGGCGGGGCGATTGGCGAGGCGTTGATTACCCATCCGCACATCCGCAAGGTTTCCCTGACCGGCTCGACCGAAGTGGGTCGGCGCGCGATGGAGCTAGCGGCACGAGATTTCAAACGCGTTTCGTTGGAACTGGGGGGCAAATCGCCGAACATCGTGTTCGCCGACGCGGACTGGCAAGCGGCCGCCGATGCTTCACCGATGAGCGTCTTTGCCAACACGGGCCAGGATTGTTGTGCGCGCAGCCGGATGTTCATCGAGCGCGGCATCTATGACAAATTCGTGGACCGGTTTGTGGCAGCGACAAAGAAACTCGTAGTCGGCGACCCGACCAAGACGGAAACCCAACTCGGCCCGCTCGTGTCCGCCAACCAGCGCGCGGCCGTCGAGGAGTTTATCGCGGACGCCCGGAAACACGGCAGCAAGTTCGCCTGCGGCGGCGCGCGGCCGCATCCCAAGGGTTACTATCTCGAACCCACCGTCTTGCTCGACGTCGGCAAGACCGACCGCTGCTGGCGCGAAGAAATCTTCGGCCCGGTCGTTTGCCTGACGCCGTTCGACGACGAAGCGGCGATGCTGCGCGAAGTCAACGCCTCACCCTTTGGATTGAGCGGTTCCATCTGGACGAACGACCTGCGCCGGGCCCTGCGGGTGGCCCGCCGGGTTGAGAGCGGCGTGTTGAGCATCAACTCTCACAGCAGCGTCCATGTCGAAGCGCCGTTCGGCGGCTTCAAACAAAGCGGCATTGGTCGCGACCTCGGCATGGCGGCGATGGAAGGTTATACCGAATTGAAGAATGTTTACGTGGCCGAGTGAACGCCGACCGTGCTGAAAACCAGCCGCCGGGAGCGGTTGGCCGGGGCGAGTAGGGACTTACTCAGGAAGGAGACAAATACCTCTGGCCCTTGGTTGGACCGGCCACTGCTATGTTCCGGCCGCCTTTTCCACCGCCTCGCGGACCAACTTCTTAAACTCCTCAATGCCTTGATCGAATCCGGCGGCAATGGGCAGGACGGGGACTTTCTTAATCTTGCGTTTGAACTGCTTCAAATTCTCCCCGGCCACGGCTTCGTCCATCTTGTTCGCGACGACATAGCGCGGCTTCTTCAGCATCACCGGGTCGTACAGTTCCAGTTCTTTCAGCAAGTTCTGGTAATCGTCCCAGGGCGCGCGGTTGTCCGTGCCCGCCATGTCGAGCAGCAGCACAAGGATGGTGCACCGTCGAATATGACGCAGGAACTTATGACCAAGACCGACGTTTTGATGCGCACCTTCAATCAGGCCTGGCACGTCGCAGACCGTGAGGCGCTTCCAGTCGGCATACTCAAGGATGCCAATCTGCGGGTGCAACGTGGTAAAGGGATACGGCGCCACCTTCGGTCGCGCACGGGAAATCGCCGTGAGCAGGGTGGACTTGCCGGCGTTCGGATACCCGACGAGTCCCACTTCGGCCACAATCCGCAGCTCCAAAAGGAACTCGCCCTCATCGCCCGGCTCGCCCGGTTGCGCAAACCGCGGCGTCTGATGCCGCGCCGTGGCAAAGTTGCGATTGCCCAGACCGCCGCGACCGCCTTTGCACAACAGAAACTGCTGCCCATGTTGGGTCAGGTCGGCAACCAATTCGCCCTTGGTTGAATCCTTGGCGGCGGATTCATCCGCAGTCTCTTTGCTCAAGTCGATTTCCTGCGCCATCTCGCCCCCAGCATGGCGGATCAAAGGACGTTTGCTGGTACTGGTTTTGAAAACGGGCGGATCCTCGTCCGTTTCGGTGTCCTCGGCTTCGACTGCTTTGGCCACGGACGGCAATCGCCAGACCAGCGTGCCGCAGGGGACTTTAATCACGAGGTCTTTGCCCGCGTGCCCGTCCATGCCTTTACCCATGCCGGCCTCGCCAAACTGGGCAATGAGGCGCGGGACGTAATACTGCCCGATGAGATTATTCAGGTCGTGATCCGCCTGCAAAATCACGCTGCCGCCGCGACCGCCGTTGCCGCCACTGGGACCGCCCTTGGGAATGTACGCTTCACGATGGAATGCGACGGCCCCTTTGCCGCCGTGTCCCGCCCGGGCATAAATTTTAATTTCGTCGATGAACATTGCTTCGGTTCTTAATCGTAATCTGCCATGCGTAAACTCCCGCTGGATGCCAAGCGCATCCTAATGACCCGGACAATAAAAAAGGCGAGGCGCGTGGCCTCGCCATGAAATGGTTTGCGAAAGGCTAGTTCTTCGCCGTGGCCGCCTCGGTCACGATATTTACGCGGCGCCCGTTCTTGTCGAACTTCACGCGACCGTCCGTCAATGCAAACAGGGTCCAATCCCGGCCCGTGCCGACGTTGACCCCCGCCACGAACTTCGAGCCGCGCTGACGAATGATGATGCTTCCCGCGGTGATGAGTTCGCCCCCATATTCTTTCACGCCCAGCCGTTTGCTGATGCTGTCGCGCCCGTTCCGGACGCTGCCTTGACCTTTTTTATGTGCCATAAATTCTCCTCAGGCTTTGATTTCCGTCACCTTCACCACCGTCAATTCCTGCCGGTGGCCGATGGTCTTGTGATAGCCCTTGCGGCGTTTCATCTTGAAAGTAACAACTTTATCGCCGCGAATGTGCTCGACCACATCCGCCACCACAGTCGCACCGGTGACGGTGGGCGAACCCACGGTAACTTTCCCGTCGGCATTGACCAGCAGGACGCGGTCGAACGTGACAGGTTTGCCGGCCTCGATAGGCAGGCGTTCAATTTTCAAGGTATCGCCCGCGCTGACACGATACTGTTTGCTTCCGGTTTCTAGGACTGCGTACATAAATTTGTCCCCAAAGGGGCGCAGATAAGACCAAAAACGTCGCCGGGTGTCAACGCCTGATTTTGCATCATTTAGCGCGCATTCGCGCCTCGACTCGCCACGGACGGTATTTTACGCTGCGGATATGCGTGAATCATCCCTGAATTTTCTTCGTAAACTTGTCAATACCCCCAGCCCCGTGGGGCACGAAACGCGCGGGCAACGTGTCTGGCTCGACTACGCCCAGCAGTTTGCGGACGAAACCTTCTCCGACGCCTACGGTAACTGCGTGGCCGTGCGAAACAAGGGCGGCTCGCCCCGCATCATGCTCGCCGCACACGCGGACGAGATCGCCATGGCAGTAAACTACATTGATGACAACGGCTACCTCTATGTCCGGCGCCTGGGCGGAGTGGATGCGGCCATCACCAAGGCGCAGCGCATCGTCATTCACACGCGCCGAGGGCCAGTCAAAGGGGTCGTCGGCAACGTCGCACCCCACCTCATGAAACTGGAGGGCGAGCCCAAGCCTCCGAAGATTCACGATCTGTTCATTGATATTGGGGTCGGCAACCGCAGCGATGCCGAAAAACTGGTGCGCATTGGCGACCCGATCACGCTGGTGGACGAGTTTGACATCTTGCGGGGCGATTTGGCAGTGGCGCGAGCGTTCGACAACCGCATTGGCACCTTCGCCGTGGCGGAGGCGTTACGGTTGTTGGCCGAGTCGAAAACCAAGTTTCCTGCGGAAGTCTGCGCGGTTTCCAACGTGCAGGAGGAGGTGGGCCTGCTGGGCGCGCGCCAGATCGCGTACTCGCTCAAACCCGACATTGCCCTCGTGGTGGACGTGACCCACGCGACGGATTATCCCACCGTTAGCAAGACCCAGCATGGCGACATCAAGATCGGCGGCGGCCCGGCGATCACTCACGGCGGCTGCAATCATCCCGAGGTCGTCGGGCGACTGGAGGCCGTGGCCAAGGCGACGAAGATGCCGCTGCAACACGAAGCCATGTCGTCCACCAGCGGCACCGACACAGACGTGATTTTCTGGACGCGCGGCGGCATTGCGAGCGCACTGATCAGTTTGCCGAACCGCTACATGCACTCGCCGGTTGAAGTCGTGAGCCTGAAAGACCTCGAACAAATCCCGCAACTGCTGGCCGCGTTTGTGCAATCAGTGAAGAAAGGCGAGCGATTTAAGGTGAAAATATAATTGGCCAGGGGCGACACCCAGTGTGACCAGTTAACTTGGACAAGGCCTTTAATATAGCCTTCAAAACACGCGTCTTTGGATCTTCTTCGATTGTTGTGCTCATGCTGCTGCTATAGGAGGTGGGAAGCAAATGCGCGGCCCGAAACAATCGGGTCAATTTCTGATTGTATTTCAAGTTGGCGTGGTCCTCGGAGCGCTCGCTTGGATTGTCGGCACTGTTTTTTGTGGGTGGAGGGTTGGATTTTTATCTTAGAAGGATGGCGAACCAGGTCTCGGTTCTTGAGCCTTTTGCTCGTCATCGCTCTACGGTTTTTCAGTGTGTTTGCCGCATAGGGGTTTCATATTTTCAGAAAGCGGGGGAAAAGCCCGGTCCGGGCGGGGTAAATCTCAACTTGTTTTGGCATCGGTCGTCCCGTATCTAGTGCTCGCCGAACGCAGCATGCATCCAACGCTCATCGTCATGCCAACGTACAATGAACGGGACAATCTCCCGCGCATGGCGCAACAGCTTCTGCAACTCCCGACCAAGGTGGACTTGCTCGTCGTGGACGACAATTCACCCGACGGCACCGGAAAACTTGCCGATGAGCTGGCCGCGCAACACCCGGAGATTCATGTGTTGCACCGAGCGGAGAAGAACGGTTTGGGCCGCGCGTATCTCGCCGGGTTCAAGTGGGCGCTCGAACGAAATTACGAGTTTGTCTTTGAAATGGACGGGGATTTCTCGCACAACCCCAACGACGTGCCGCTGCTGCTGGAAGCCGCGCGGGACGCCGATCTGGTGCTCGGTTCACGGTACATCAACGGCATTCGCATCATCAACTGGCCGTTGGGCCGGCTGATGTTGAGCAAGGGCGCGGCCGCGTATGTGCAGATCATCACCGGCATGCCGATCACGGATCCAACGGGCGGCTACAAATGTTTTCGCCGCCGCGCGCTTGCCGCTCTGGATCTCGGGGCCGTGCAGTCAAACGGCTATAGCTTTCAGATCGAACTTACTCACAAACTATGGCGACAAGGCTATCGCATCGCCGAAGTTCCGATTATCTTCACCGAGCGCGTCCAAGGGCACTCGAAAATGGCGGGGCACATTGTCAGCGAGGCGTTATGGATGGTGTGGCGCCTGTGGTTTCAGAACGGCTGTCGGCGCGTTCCGCGCGGCGGGCCGAAGTAGAATTCACCGCCGGCGGGGATCGCATTGCAAAGCGTTTATTGAACCCGACGTGGGTTGACTCAGCGCACCCGATCAAGCAGGGAACGGACTGTCGGGTTTGTGGCGGCTTCCAACAGACGTTCGTTGGCGATCTGGAGGAGGCTGGTCGCGATGGCGTTGGTTTGGGAAAGTCGCAGTGACCGTTCGAGCCACGGTCGCGCCGCGGCGTATTCGGCGGTCTCGACGTAGTGTCGCCCGATGTGGGCGGCAACGAAATAGCCGTTGGGGTCGAGTTCGTTCGCCTTCAGGAAGATCGTTTCCGCTTCCGCATGCTTTCCGGTGTAATCCAGGCACATGCCCCAGCCCAGATAGTAGTCACCGTCGAAGGGGTGGTTTGTGATGGCCCGTTGATACGCGGCGATGGCCCGGTCGGCGAACATCTCGTAATCGCTCGCCCCTTGAAAGGCTTCCACCCGGTAGATTTCGCCTAATTGATAGGCGGTCTCAAAATTGTTCGGCTCGGCGGCCCCCGCCTTTTCGAGCAACGCCGCACGTTCAAGCGAAAGTGCCGGCGACTGATTGGCGCGTTCCCGCCACACCCATTCCCGTCCGAGGCGGAACTCCTGCTGCCCGAGATAACCCGCCACCAGCAACAGCGTACCACTGGCAACGAACTGGCCCGGCAGCCGCACGGAAAACCAGTAGCGTTCGGTGGCGAACCGCCAGTGACTGCTCAGCAGTGCCACGAGCGTGACGGCGAGTATGGCGTTGGCCGGGATGTGCAGATTAAAATCCACCGTGGCGTGGACGAGCAACGCGAGCAGCGCGATAGTCCCGCCGAGGACGAAAGCGAACTTGTTGCTCAGGCTCAACCCAAACTCGTTTTCGCTCCGGCGGACGTGTTTCCAGATTTTCACGATGCCCACTCCCAACGCGACCAACCCAAGCCCCACGATCACCGCGCCAACCAAGCCCCAGTCCGCCAGCAGGTTGAGGTAATCGTTGTGCGCGTATTCCGGCTGCAATTGCACCGAGGCGGGGCGATAGGCGCGATACCGATGGTCATAATGCCCCAGCCCGACGCCGAACCACACATGGTCGTGCCACATGCGCACCGCGGTTTCCCACAACACCATGCGCACATCGAGATCCACCCGGTCACCCACTTTCATCAGGTTAATGCGGGCATGGAAGAGATTGGTTTGCGCCACCGCCCAGACACCGCCGCCTAGCAGCACCAACAGAAACAGCCCGGCGGGCAACCGATGCGCCCGGTGAAACAACAGCACGGCAAACAAGATCGTCAACGCCACGAGACAGGCGGCCCAACTGCCGCGCGACCCCGAGACCGCGATCCCACCGATCATGGCCAGCGCGGCATAACCCAGGAAAATCTTCGTCATGGCCCGCCCGCGACCCACCAGGGTGTAGGTCAGCGCCAAAGGCAGCAGCATTTCAAGGAACCCGGCAAGGTGGTTTGGACTGATGTAAGTTCCGCTCGCGCGGCCCGCAAAGCGCACTGGAAAATGCCACACCCGATTCGAGTGGGTCAGGAATTGATAAAGCGCGTAAAGCGAAATTGCCATCGCCAGGAAGATCAATGTAAAGCTGATGATTTGCGTGGCTTCCTGCCGGTGCAGGTTGTTGAGAATCGCGAAGAACAGCGCGGCATAAACAAGGATGCGCAGCAATTCCTTCCGGCCGACGTATTCGATGTCGCACGTCAGATACCGGCCCACGGCGCAGATCACAAACGCCAGCACAGCCCAACTGATTGGTGGCCACAGGAGTTTTGGACGGGGGTTCAACCAGACCCGGGCCAGCCAAAGTAACAACACCCCGATGGTAAGCGTCTGCACGACGAAGAACTCCTGAAGGCGCACGGCGCCAATGGCCAGCGGGCCGTAAATGAGAATGGCCAGCACCAGGCCGAGAATACCGCGTTCGCACCAGCGATCCAGTTGTTCGCGGTTCATGACAGGTAAACCACCTTCATTTGATGTCGTTCGTTTCGCATTGGCTCAAAATGTCCCCGCTCTGGCCGAAAATCGTCATGCAAGCGAAGCAAGGATCTGCTCCGCAGCCAACCGCGGATTCGGCGCCGCGGAGATGGGCCGGCCAATCACCAGCCAACTAGCCCCCGCCTGCATCGCTTCCCGTGGGGTGAGGGTGCGCTTCTGGTCGTCCACTTTTTCCGCGCCAGTGCGGATGCCGGGCGTCACCAGTTGCATGGCCGCCGGTAAAACCTGCCGCAGCGCCACCAGTTCCAACGGCGAGCAAACCAAACCACGAAGCCCCGAATTTGTCGCCAACCGCGCCAGGCGCTCGACTTGTTGGCCGATGTTCGGTTCCCAGCCGATTTCTGCCAGCGAAGCGGCATCGTGACTCGTAAGCACGGTCACCCCCAGCACCAGCGGCGCGGTCCGCCCGTATTCCACTGCCGTCTGCTGCGCCGCTTGCTCGGCGACACGCATCATCGCGCTGCCGCCACAGGTGTGCAGCGTGAGCATCTGCACATCGAGCCGCACGGCGGCGGCGACGGCTTTGGCAACCGTATTTGGGATGTCGTGAAATTTCAGATCGAGAAATACCGCTGCGCCCGTGGCGCGCACGCGCTTGACGATGTCCGGCCCGGCGCTGGTGAACAGCTCCTTGCCGATCTTGAACGCGCCAACCGCCGGCGCGATTTCCTGCGCGAGCTTCAGCGCCAGCTCTGCCGTCGGGACATCAAGCGCGGCGATGATAGGATTGTGCGTCATGCGGTGGGCAGGCTACGGAAACCGGCGCCGGGTTCAAAACATTTTCCCGAGCCGCAAGATTACTTCACCCGTATCCTTAAACCACCAGCCGAGCATGGTGGTCAAATCCACCTTGGCGGTGAGCAACGGCAGGCCGACGAGCAACACAAGGATGTTGCCGAGAAAAATCACCACGGCGGAGAACAGATAGCCCTGGCTGGTGATGTCGGATTGCCGGGTCTTGAGCACATGCGCCGTGAGGGTGACGTGGAAGGCGTAAGCCGCGCCCACGAGCAAATGAAACCAGACGAGATAGCTCTGCCAGTTCCAGATCAGATGGCCGGCGGCGAACAGCGCCACGATCAGTCCGACGTAGAGGGGAAAGAAATACGGCGCGAGCGCGATGAGAAAATTAGTCTTGTCCACGATCACATGGCCGCCTTCGGCCGATGCTTTGAATTTCTTCACCCGCCCGCCAAAGAGCCAGACCCAGACCGCGTGCGTGAGTTCATGGCCGACGACGTAAAGCCACATCGGCTTGGGCAGCAGCAAATAAATGGCGACCCAGCAGGCGGCGCCGGCGAGAATCGGCACGAGCGTCAGATCGGCGCTGCCGCAGGCGCGCATCACCTTTCCGAGTGTCAGGGCAGCGCCGGCACAGACCGGCAGCAGCAAGACGGCGACAATC
>JADLHS010000465.1 GCA_020848635.1 Limisphaerales bacterium | reverse complement strand
GGCTCCTTCATGTCGAAGGACTTTTCCGGAAAGCCAGCGAGCACGGCCGGTTCAAGAACGACGCCTTCCTGTTTGGCGAGCAGCGCCAGCGCGTCCATCCGCCGGCCGGCTTCATACTGGTAATCCACGAAGAAGAACGGCTCCCCCAGTTGGGTCCGTAAAGCGGCATCCAATTCGACGCGTTTCCGGGCCTGTTTGCGCGCAGTTTCAAACGCGGCCACGGCGGCGCGGGTCTCTTTGAGCTGATTGGTAAGGCTCACAAAATCCAGCTTGACGGCGTTGGTCTGACCGAGCGCGGCCGCGAGCTGACGCCATGATTTCTCCAAGGGCGCATCGAGACTCCCGGCCTTGCGATCAATCGGCATGAACACAAACAAATAAACCGCGCCGAGCACCCCCGCGAGGAGCGGGAGGATGCTGCGATACCGGGTTTCGAGATCAAGTCGCATTCAGGTCAAGGGGGCGGCAAAGTTTTGAAAGGTGGGCGCGCGGGCGACGGTGGTCGTGATAGCCGGGTGGCTGACGCTTGAAATTCCGTGGTGACGAAATCCAATTCGAGCGCGAAATGACGCCCCGGCAGCAGCACTTTGGCGTCCGCCAGACTGCGACGCAGATCCTCCGACAACAAATCTACGCGCTCAAACACGGGGGCTTTCTTCAGACTGTTCACAACCAGGCTCAACGTGCTGCGGGCAGCATCCACATCTTCCGGCACGCATAATTCGGCAATCAGTCCCGGCCGGGCGGGCGACGCGTTGGTGAGGTCTCGGCGGCGGGCCGCAAACTCACCCTCCGCCGCCCCAGCCGGGGTTTTGTTCGTTCCTGCGAGCGTCGACGGTTGGGCAAAATAGCTCTGCTGGTCGGCGATCAGCACACACCAGAGACTGCGGTTGCTGCGCGCCGCTTGCAGCAGGGCCAGGGACTGCAATGTATCCACGGTTGCCTGCTGACGTTCAAACAGGGGGCGCAGTGCTTCATAACCCTTCAGCAAATCGCGGGTCAATGCGTTGTTGGTCTGCACGACCTCGAAGCCGGCTTGCACTTTGTCCGTCAGCGCTTGCTTGCTTTGTATCACAGCGAGCTTCTGCCATAAGCCCACCGCCAGCGCGACAAAACAGACGACCAGCAGCAGCGCATTCAAAAACTCCAGCCGCTGCCGGCTCAGGTGTTTTTTCCAGGCCACCCGCCGGGTCACCGGCAGCAACGATGCTGGTTGCGGGCTGTGCCCCAAAGCCTGCAACGCCGCGCCCAGCGCAATCTCAAATCCCCGCGCCGGCAGCAGCGCCGCGGGCGAGCTGCTCGTGGGCCAGGGTTGGAACTTCAGTCCGGCGTGACGGGCGAGGTAATCCCGCAGGCCGGGTTGCTCAAACGCGCCGCCGGTGGCGATCAAGTCGCCCGGCAGATCGAACGGCTGCCCGCGCCACTCCCGCAACTGCCGCCGCAACTCCGCCGCCCAGCCATCCACAATTTCCGCGAAACCGGTCAGCGCCTTCTCCCCAGCGAGCAGATTGGTGCTGCACTTGAACCCCTCGGCCACTTGGAAATTACTGTGCAAAAGCCGCGCGATCGCCCGTGTGAAAAAGTCGCCCGCCATCGGGAAACTTGAAGCAAACACCCCCACGCCATTGCGAATGACCACGAGCGTGGTGGTTTGCGCTCCGGCATGAACGAGCACCGCGTCGCTCTGCCCGGGGTGGGCGGCAAGCCACGCAGTGAGCAAGGCATTGGCAACCGTCGTGATTTCGCGAAATTCCTGGTCATCCAGACCGAGTTGGGCGATGCGGGATTGGATCTCCCCTTCCTGACAAAAAGTGACCCAAAAGCTCTGGCGATTCTCCGCGTGCATCGGCACCCGGACAAAATCGTAAACCATGACACTTTCACTTACCCCGCCAAGCTTCAGGGTTTCCGCCTCGATAAGAAGGCGGGCTTCCGCGTCCGGGACGGGCGGCAGGTCCACGATTTGTGAAACAGCGATCTGCTGCGGCAGTGTCAGTGCGAGCGACGGCCGGCCCCATTCCGCGACCGTGGCCTGCATGTGCGCCTTGAGCTCATCGGCGGAAACCAAGCCCTCCTCCTGCAGATCGAGCGCTTCCTGCCGACGCACGCGAAGTTTGCCAAAATAACATTCTAGCAACAGGAGGCGAATGCACCGGCTGCCGGCGTCCACGGCAAGCACCCGGCGGATGGGCAGTTCAAGTCCGCGCGGCTTGAGGATGGAGGACGCGGGGGTCACACTACTTGGATTTGTTGCCACCGGTTGTATCTTCGAAGACCACGCCATCTCCGGAGTCGTTCAGAATGGTAGCAGTGACGAAGACAAGCAAATAGCGGGGGGTGTCCACGGCCGTGCGGCGGCGGAACAGCACGCCGATATAGGGCAGGCTGCCCAACACCGGCACGGACTCGACCAGTTCGGTCGTCTGCCGTTCCAACACCC
Source organism: Limisphaerales bacterium (assembly GCA_020848635.1). Taxonomy (GTDB): domain Bacteria; phylum Verrucomicrobiota; class Verrucomicrobiia; order Limisphaerales; family JADLHS01; genus JADLHS01. Next base: position 1,771 of record JADLHS010000465.1, on the reverse strand, counting down.
CGCCCATGGCAACCGTCTCACCGGACTTGACTACGACGCGCGTGGCCAGGTCCTGCGTGCGATACTCCGGCAATTTGATTTCAAAAGAGCTTTGTATCTGGCCAGCCGCACCATAGCTGTTGAGCGTGCTATATGTCTTTACCTCCACGTCTGTTTTCACGCTAGGATTGAGGGCAAGCAAAATATGCCGGCCGTCGCCCGCGATACTGGCCATGACGTTGAGGGACGCGCCCGAGGTGATTTTGGTGGGCTTGCCCTGCGGAACCCACGAAGAGGCGGTGACGTATTGGTTGCCCACCGATTGTTGGACCGTATATTCTTCGTAGTAATACTGCACCTTCCCGTCGTTGATGGTGGCCGGACGATTATTGATCACGGTAAGCCGCGGAGCGCTTAAGGTCTGACTTTCACCGCTTTGCTCGAGCGCACTGATGGTAGCGGTGAGGGTGGATTGGTTGAAGATATTCGTGAATGTGTACTGAATCCCAAGGCCCAAGTTTTGAAGATTCTGATTGCCGACCAGGCCCGTGAAGTCCTGCGGGAGGCGCGCCCCATCGGCTGGTCGACCCGTCTCCCACAAAACGCCCAGTTGCATAAAGGCTCCCTTGGAAAGGGTGATAAACCGCGCCTCGATCAGCACCTGCTGGATGGGTTGATCGAACTCCTTGATGATCTTCTCCATCACGTCCAATTGCTCGATCGAGCCTCGCGCCATAATCAGATTGCGCTCATAGTCGATCATCCATTTCGAGCCGGTGAACATATTGGTGATGGCGCGCTCAATGGATGGCTGAACGGGTGCATCATCGTTGACAAACTTTTTGAACTTCTGGGTTTCGGTGGTAGTGGTGACAGGGCCCGCCGTAACCGTCGCCCGCGTGGCATCTTCGGCCCCGAGCTGGGCCGGCAGGACGAATCCTTTCCGTAATTTGTAAAAGCGCACTTCCTCCATCAACCGATTGGTGCTCTTGGCGTCAATCATCCACACGAGGTCTTCGCCGACTTGGAACTGGACTTCGTAGTTGCGCCCGACGTATTTGAAGAACTCACCCAGCTTGACTTTGTCCATCTGGATCGTGAGCCGGTTCGTCAAAGCGGGGAGCGACTTGTCGGCGACGATGTTGACGCCGGAGGACTGGCTCAGGTTCAAGATGACGGATTCGAACGGAACATTGTCGAGGTGAATGGTGACCTCCTTGTCGAGGACCTTGCCCATGGGGCCTTTGGCGGCGTCAAAATCGAATAACGGCCCCTGCTCCACGATGGATTTGCCAAAGTTCTTGGGAATCCAAGGTTTGGTTTCAATGAGATCAATCGCGTCGCGCACATCCTTGCGCGCCGGGAGGCCGTGGTCCTTCTTCTCTGTGAGCAAATCAATGGCGGTGGGATTAAAGGTTGGATTCTTCGCGTCAATGCTACGAATCGAGTCTTCCAACGCCTGTTCACGCCGCTTCTTGCTCTCCTGCACCACCCACGTATTCAGCCGTTGCAACATTGTATTCTTCGGATCAAACTGAACCAACCCCGCCGATTTTGCGTGCGCATCGTCCCACAGATTCTTGTTCGCGAGCCGGAAAACCTCCTTGATTTCGGTGTCATACACCGGGTCATACACCACCTGCGGAGTGTCAGATAGTTGAACTGCCGGTGTGGTTGCCGGTGTGGTTGCCGGTGTGGTTGCCGGTGTGGTTGCCGGTGTGGTTGCCGGTGTGGTTGCCGGTGTGGTTGCCGGTGTGGTTGCCGGTGTGGTTGCCGGTGTACCTGGCGGTGT
>JADLHS010000664.1 GCA_020848635.1 Limisphaerales bacterium | reverse complement strand
TTTCTGGGGTCTTGGCATCAGCGCCGACAAGTACCGGTAGAATCGCCGCCCCTGGCGGATGTTATCCCCCAGCATTCGCCCTGGCGCACGACGGCCCATGGTCCCTCACCGATGAAATGGGCACATTTCCCGCAGAAAACTTGCACATTCCTCTTCGCGCTGGTATATCTATGGGGTTGTACCAAAAGTGCGAAACACCCGTCTAATGCCCTAATTGAAATTGCTGACCGGAAGACCACCTCCATCCGGCGCGTGATCGGCGACCTTTTCTGGCGCCGGAGGATCCTTTGAGTAACCCGCCCGAAAACTTTCAACCAGCACCCCACGAGGGGACCCTGGTCGATATGCCCGATCACCACGCCGCGGATCGGCTCACCAAGCCCCAGAAAGTCGGGCTCCTGCTGGGCCCCCTGCTTTTCGCGTCGCTCGCCTTCGGCCCCACGCCCCCCGGCCTGGAGGGGCCGCCCCAACGCGCCCTCGCCATTCTGGCACTTTGCGCAACCTGGTGGCTGACCACCCCCGTAGCACTCCCCGTCACGTCGTTCCTCGGCCTCGCCCTCATTCCCCTCCTTGGCGTGCTCGATAAAACCCGCGCGATGGAACTCTTCGGAAACCAGGCGGTCTTCTTCGTGGTCGCCGCATTCATCGTCGCGGCCGTTGCCGTACGCACTGGCCTCTCCACCCGCATCGCGCTTTTCGCCCTGAAGCGTGTCGGTCGCTCGGAGGACGCCGTAGCCGGAGGAACCCTCGTCGTCGCCGCCGCCCTCACCTCGGTGGTGATCAGCCACGCGGTAGCGGCGCTTCTGCTACCTATCGTGATTGAGATCGTTCGCGCCATGAACCTGGGGCCCGGATCGCGCTTCGCCCGGCGACTACTCCTTTCGATGGCCTGGGGCACGATCTGCGGGTCGAACCTCACCCTCCTCTCCTGCGCCCGGTCCTCCCTATCGGTGGGCATGTACTCAAGCTGGGTTGCCGGCCACGGCGGCGGGAATCCCATCGGCTTCTTCGAATTCTCCATCGCCACGCTCCTCCCTGCCCTCGCGAGCCTGGTCGTGGCCTTCTTGGCGCTGCGCCTCTTCCAGCCCCCCGAGGGGCTCTCCGTCGAGCCCGCCCTCAAGCGCCTCGTCGAAAAGGCGGAGGCCCTCGGCCGCCCATCGCGGGATGAGATCATCACCGGACTCGTCATCGTCGGGATGGTGCTCGCCCTCGTGTTCTTCGGCAAGCAGTACGGCCTCGGAACCATCGCCCTCGCCGCCGCCGCCATCCTCTTCATCACGCGCGTCGGGCGTTGGGAGGCCACGGAAGGCCACGTAAACTGGGGCGTCGCCCTCCTCTACGGTGGCGCCATTGCCGTCGCGGCTGCCGTCGAAGAGACCAAAGCCGTCGAGATGCTCGTAAACATGTACCTGCCCATCCACGACATCCCGGTGTGGGTCCTCATTACCCTCTGCACGGCCCTCACGATCATCATCACCGCCTTCGTATCGAACGCGGCCGCGATCGCCCTGCTGCTTCCCATCTGCCTCACCGTGGCCAACGAAGTTGGAATCAATCCCCGCGCCATCGCCATCCTGCTACCCGTCGCCGCGGGCCTCGACTTCTCGCTGCCCGTAAGCACGCCCGCGATGGCCATGGTATTCGGCACCGGCTACCTGCGCACGCAGGACTCGGTCATTCCTGGTGTCGTCACGTCAATCGTAAGCACAACGCTGACCCTCGTCTTCGCCTGGCTCCTGTGGCCATGGCTGGGGCTCGGGCTGGTGGGAGAATGACGATGGAACCCTTTCGCATCCTGATCGTCCTCAGCACCACGCGATGGAGCCGACACCTCGGCGAAGTCGCGGTGCGCGAAGCCACGGACGCCATGAAGACCGAACGACGCGTCCTGATCGACGCCCTCTATATCGTAGAGCAGGACGACATCAACCGCATCGTCCATCGCGCCGGCGACAAGGGCTTCCTGTCCGACGCGGCCCAGGATACGCTCGTGAGCACCCTGCTATCGGAACATGATCGCGTCGCACAGCGTCGCCGCCAGCGCCTCGCCGATGCGGTGAAGAATATCGACGCCACCATCACCTGGGAACAGGTCAAAGGCGACTACGAAGCCGAAGTACGCCGGGCCGTGCAGAGCGGTCCCCACGACGTCATCGTTCTCGTGCAGTCGAAGCGCTCCTTCCTCGAACGGCTGTTTCAACCCGCCGACTGCGCCGAGGACGATCGCGTCGCGCGCTGGGCAAAGGACGAGAGTGGAACGCGCGTGTTAATCGAAGAGGGCGTCTGAGCCACCTTGTTCGCCCAACCAACGGGCTCCAATTGCTCCTGCGTTACCACGGTGGTCGCTCAACTCAGCCCGCTCCAGTGATCAGTAAGCGGTTGCCCATTGAAGACTGCAACACCCCATCCCAATCTATAGAGGTGGTCGGCGGAGAGTCTCCGATCAGAGATTGGCTCCTTCAACGCATTTCAACGAACGGCGCGGGCATTGCCCTGCGCGGACACAAAAGGGAGGTATACCGGTTACCCTCCCCCAATACCGCCAGGCGACCCGCGTCCCGTGAAACTGCCGAAGGAAATACGCAGGCCACCAGAAAAGTCCAGCGCCGGCCCCCCCCAACGCCTGAACTGCACCCAACCCGAGTAAACTCTCTCGCAGAATCCCGTGACTCGGCCGCCCGCCTATCCCGCCAGATGCCGCCCGATCATCTCCTCTACGGCCTTGTCCACCGCCTGGAACGCCGGATCGCCGCCCGCGTTCGTGGCCGCGAAAAACGCCATGTCCTTCTCCGGTGCAATCCACACCGTCACAAACCACAGCGTGTTGCTGCCGCCATGCGTGAGGGTGCGGCCCCCCGCCCAGCCCCGCTCCGTCACGATCCAGCCCATACCATAGTCCCCGCCTGGCAGCGGCGCGTGAAGCGTCGCAAAGGTCTCCGCCGACACGATTCCCCC
>JADLHS010000464.1 GCA_020848635.1 Limisphaerales bacterium | reverse complement strand
CCGGGCCGCGGCGTTGGATCGCGGCCCTGGCAAGTCGGTTGAGGTGAGAACTGCGTGGGCAGCGCACTCTGACCGGCTCGACTGAGTCCGTAGAGGTGTTTAGCCGGAGGCCCAGCCTCCAAGCTGCGAAGCGAAATTAAGTCGGAGCTCCCGTTCCCGAGACGTCAAACCGGAAAAGAAAACTTTCCCGGCCGGAAATCATTTTGTCTGTTGACCGCACGGGCTTAAGAGGTGTTGGACAATTCACCGCTCATACATCCTGAGCAACCATGACGTGAAATGCCCCAAAACCCATACGGGCAGGGTCGCAAACGCGAAAGCTCCCAGACGCTGCCAACACGACCCGCAACGCACAAACACACTCAGAACGACGACGGAAGTAGCGCTCAAACCAAGCATCAGAAGATCCAGTGGAACACTCCGCCACGGATGCACGAACGCACTGTATGTGCCAGCCACACTCGCCGCAGCGAACGCGGGGATATACAGCAAGCCAAGGGCGACAAAGCACCCGCAAGCAACGATCAACCTCGCTCGAAGCGATTTGGAGTTGGCAACCATGTCACCTCATGTCCAACGAGCTCAGCGCTCCAGCGCATTAGGCGTCCTAGTCATAGCCAATGACAAACCTCTCCAATCCATCACGCTGCGGGGCGACGAAAAGGAACTCTCGAAAGACGAACAGCACGAAACCCCAATCGTGAAACAACTCCTTGTCACGTTCGTCGCGCCTGAGGACGTAACATCTGCGATCTCCGGCGAACGCGCTGCGAACGTGAGGCAACAGCTTGGCACGCTCGGCAACGTCATGACCCGGCGTCTCGGACAACTCGACACTCCCGAGGTAGTTCTCAAGGTCTGCCTCATGCAGTGGAATGTAATCATCTGCGCTGATACGACCAGCCGCAAACGGGCCGTGAATGCCTGTCTCGTCCTTGTCGCTCTGCAGAAAAGATGTGTGGAAAGCAGGCGAGGCGACATACTGCTGAACCAACTCCAGGTCCGATGCTTCCGCTGAAAGCTGCACGGTGTCATGACAAAGCCAACCGTAATCCCAAAGACGCGTGACTATTGGTGCGGTATCCATAGAACGCCTAACTTGAATTATGCAGGTCTGGATATCATGCCGTTTGGGATGATATCCAAACGGTTGGCAATCCGCAGATGAAAACAGTCGCTTCATCAGGAGCGAGCTTAGGCCCCGGCCGGCCGGTGTCAACCGATTCACGCCCTTTTTGGCTTGGAGGTATCCAGCCGTTTGCTTTCTGTTCCGGTCCCGGGCGTTAGCTCGATCCACTTGCCGCCCAGCCAAGTACCCGTTTCGCTGACGTAGAGCAACCCGGTCCGCTGCGCGGCACGGTTGGGAACAGCAACTCAGAGTTGTTTTCCGCTGAGGTCGAGGCAGACCAGGCGGGTTAGGTCGCGGAGCAACAGACGGTTACCCGCCAGCGCCATCGGCGACCAGGACTCGCGGCCCTTGAGCGGCTGCGCTTCGCCGAGAAGATTGAAACGGGCGGGCGTGGCTTCCACCAAACGTAGTTTGCCGGAATCGTTCACCGCAAGAAGCAGATCCCCGGCAGTAAGAAACGAACCAAGGCCAAAGGTTTCGCTTGGCCCGCTGGCCCATACCACTTTACCGTCGAGGCCCAGGCAAACGAAGCGACCGTCAGCCCGCGCCCCGTACAGATAGCCCTCCTTGAGAATGGGCGTGTGCTGGGTCGCACCGAAAACTTCGGGCGCAAGCTTGAAGAGTGTTTTTGGGGTGACCCGGTCGTCTTTGGTTTCAAGTTGCAGCATCAAGCTGCCCGCGCCGTAGCCGCCGGTGAGGAAGATTTTGCCATCCGGCAGCCCCACGGGCGAAGGTACGGTGGCGATGCCGATTTTCCAATCGGTGGTCTCCCACGCCAGGGTGCCGTCCTTTGCGTCCACGCCGACCACCCCCTTGCTGGCGCAATAGACATAAAATCGCCGACCCGCGAAATCCATCGGCATGATGCTGGAGTGCGTCATCTTCCAGTCGTGCGGATTGGGTGTTTGCCAGAGCGGTTTGCCGGTGGCGAGATCGAGCGCGAGCAGGAGGGCGGTCTTGCCCCCCGGAGCGAGAATGAGCCGGTCACCGTCCACGAGCGGGCACTGGCCGGCATACCATTCGGGCACGGTCGCGCCAAACTCGCGGACGAGGCTCACGCTCCACTTGAGTTCGCCACTCGCGGCATCCAGGCAGAACACGCTGCACTTGGAGTCGAGCGCCACGACAAATTTCTCCGTCACCACCGGTACCGTTCGGGTCATGCCGTGATTGCGCTTGATCGTGAGCGGATAGGTGTAACGCCAAAGCTCCATGCCGTTCGCGAGTGCTAGGCAACGCAGCGCGCTTTGCTTGGTCTCGCGGTCGTAGTCGAGGAGGTAAACCCGGCCACGGCTCACCGCCACCCCGGCGTAGCCCTCGCCCACGTCCAGGCCCCACAATTCGCGCGGCGGGGTGGTCTTCCAATCACGGGCAAGGTCGGCGGAGACGGCGGCCTTGCCGTCCCGCTCGGGTCCGCGAAATTGCGGCCACGCCCCGGGCAGCTCACTCGCTTGGCCGGGACCGGAAATAAGTTTGCCCGCGAAGACGGGGTTCGTTCCGCCGGTTTCGCCGCCGGGTGCGGCGTCGGTACCGGGGATGCGCAATCTCAGCCCGTAATCCAAACGCGAGGTCCACCACAGCGCCAGCGCCGCGAACCCCACGACCGCGACGGCGATTGGAAGCAACGGGCCAAATGATTTCCAACGGCGCTTCATATTCCCCTGCGCGCGACCCTAGCGGAATAATTGGACCAGGACAACCCCGAGTTATCGGACTGGATGGAAATCCACACTGCCGGAGCGGGCAGGGCGACGTCAATCCGGCGAGCCGGCCAGTTCAGGCAAGATTCAAGTTCTTCAACACGCGCACGGTCGATGCCGCCTTGTTGAGCGTATAGAAATGCAACCCCGGCGCCCCTGCCCGCAGCAATTCCTCGCATTGCCTGCTGGCGTATTCGATGCCGAACTCCGCCGCCGCCGCGTCGTCGGTACCAAGCGCGTCCAATTTCGCGCCGAGTGCGGCGGGAATCCGGGAGCCGCAAAGCTGGGTAAATTTCTTGATCTGGGTCGCGCTCACGATGGCGATCACGCCGGGCACCAGCGGCACGCGCACTCCGAGTTCGCCGGCCAGATGATCGCGAAATGCGAAGTAATCCGCATTGTCGAAAAAGAGCTGGGTAATGACGAAGTCCGCGCCCGCCTCAATCTTCGCCTTCAGGTATTGCCAGTCCACCCGCTTGCCCTGCTTGCAGGCTATGTGGCCTTCCGGAAAACCGGCCACGCCGATGCCGAAGTCGCCCTGCTCCCGGATGAACTGCACCAACTGCGCCGAATACTCAAATCCTCCAGGCGTCACTTCAAATTCACCGCCGGTCGGGGGATCGCCGCGGAGGGCGAGAATGTTTTTGCAGCCGGTGGCCTTGATCTTTTGCAGCAACTCGCCGACTTGTTCGCGGGTGTGATTGACGCAGGTCAGATGCGCCAGCGCGGTAAGCTGATGTTCGCGCTGAATGCGGTCCACGATCATCAAGGTTTTCTCGCGGGTGCTGCCGCCGGCGCCGTAGGTCACGGAGCAATAATCCGGCTTCGTTTGCATCAGCGCGGGGATGTTCTTCTCCAGCAGCGCGCGGTCGCCCTCCTCGGTTTTCGGGGGAAAGAATTCGAGCGAGATCACCGGGCGTCCGGCGGCGCGTTTTGCCGTGTAAATGTCGCGAATTAGTTGCATTGGCGGCGAACTATGCCTCAAGTCGTGGGAAAATCAAAGTCCAAGTGCGGAACCACCCGGCGCTGATTTTCCGCTTTGCTCGCCGCCGTCCGCATCTATGCTGGTTGTATGCTGGATGCTTTGACAGGACAACTCATGCGCGCGGAATCACTCGCCCCCTTGCGGGTCGCGGACGCGGTAAGTGCGCTGATATTGGAGACCATTCCAGTTGAAAGCAAAGCCGCGTTCCTTGCCGCGCTGGCCCGAAAAGGCGAGACAGCCGAGGAAATAGCCGCATTCGCCAACGAACTCTGCGCGCGCGCCATCCGCCCACCGATTGATGCCGAAACCCGCGATCGCGAAATACTGGATGTCTGCGGCACGGGCGGGGATCAGCTCGGCACGTTCAATATTTCCACGACCGTCGCCCTCGTGTGCGCGGCGGCGGGGGTAACAGTGGCCAAGCACGGCAATCGCGCCATCACCTCCCGGGCCGGCAGTGCGGACGTCCTGGAAGCCCTGGGCATTCGCACCGATCTGTCGCCCGCTGAAGCCGCGCTGTCGTTGCGCGAGCACGGCTTCGCGTTCTTTTTCGCACCGCATTACCATCCGGCGTTCAAACACATCGCCCCGGCGCGCAAACTCTGCGCCGAACGCGGTCAACGCACGATCTTCAACTTCCTCGGCCCGTTGTTAAATCCCGTCCGGCCCACCGCGCAACTCATGGGCGTGCCGCGCCCGGAACTGTGCGAGCCGATCGCGCGCGTGCTTCAATCCCTTGGCGTGCGACGAGCGATGGTGGTGTGTGGGGCGATCACGCCCCCTGTTGCGAGCCCCCAGCGCCCGGCGGACTATCTGGATGAACTTTCGACGCTCGGAGCCAACACCATAGCTGAGTTTTATCAGGAACGGGGGTTTGCGTGTTCGGCGCTGGACCCAAGCCAGTTTCCGCTGCAGCCGGTCAAGCTGGAGGATCTGGTTGGCGGAGATCGCGACGCGAACGCGGAGATCATTCGCCGGATATTGCGCGGCGACGACCGCGGGCCGAAACGCGACGCGGTCTTGCTGAATGCGGGCGCCGCGTTGTTCGTGGCCAACCACGCGCGGTCCATTGGCGAGGGGTGGGAGTTGGCGGCGGCGACGATCGCGAGCGGCAAGGCGCGAGCCAAGCTGCGAGAATTGTCCGCCCGCTAAATTGCCAGGCACGCCGGCGCCGGTATTTGGGTGTGCATCCCTTTCCCTCCGCCCGTGCGGTTTTGGGGGGACAGTCGCCTTAGCAGTCGCTTCGGATCAAATCTTCAGTTTGCCCAGATTGCGGCTGCCGCTTGCCGGATTTGGCAGTTCTCCGGCTGCCTGCCGGTCTCAAAATCGCTCTTCACCCCGCCGAATTTCGATCAAAAACTATTTTTGAGAATCTTTTGCCTTGGACCGTTTTTGTCCTACCCCCCCTGTCAAACTGGGGTCGTAAATCGAAAGGCATTTATGACAAAAGCACAACAATTGGAACTCGGATTCAGCGGTGGGAAGCCGGCAACTCGTATTACCCGCCGGGAAAAACGCATGGCCCGCGCCGCCTGGTGGTTCAACAAGATGCGCGCCGTGGTGAATGGTGCGATGGACTGGCCGCCCGCCGGGTCGGCTCGGCCGCAGCAAGACTGGCTGCCGGGCGGGTACCGGCAGGTGGGAATCTAATGGCGGCGCGCGTCGGTTACGGCCCCGCAACATCCGTATAACCGGCGCGCACAAATTTTCGGATCGCGCCCAGTTCTTCCTCGCCCGCAATGGTGTGCGGCTTGGCGAACTCACGCCATTCGATGCCGAGGCCTGCCGCTTGCAGTCGGGCGATCTGCGGGCGCGTTTTCTCGAATGGCACGACCGGGTCAAAGGTGCCGTGGGTGACGAGGAAACGCTGTTCCCGCGCCACGGCTGAAAGTTCCTGCACGAAATTATTCGGCTCAAAAACATAACCACTGATGCCGACGACACCCGCGAACCGGTGCGGGTAGTGCAAGGCGACATCAATGGCCATCAGGCAACCCTGCGAAAACCCCCCGAGTGTCGTCTGCTCGGTTGGAAAACCGCGGGCGCGGAAGTCATCGAGCAACCCAAACAGCAGTTTGCGACTGCGCAGCACGCCGGGGGCGTGGTTGCCGGTGATGTCGTACCAGGAAAATCCCCCGTAGTAATCGTCCGGCGCATTAACCAGCAGATAATTCAGCCACGGCAGTCGCATGGCTTCGGGCATCCAGCGATAGCCTTCAATGCTGTCGCCCAGCCCATGTAACATCACCATCAGGCGGCGCGAGCCGCGTTCGGCTGCGGGAATTAATTCACTATGAAGCATGATAAATTTGGCGATCGAACCGGAGTTCGCCCGCGAGTCTGGGTTTATTCGCTTTTCGCCGGTTCATGGCCGGGCGTTTGGTTCGACATTGATAGCATTTGCAAAACCTGCGGCGGGGGATTCATCTCCTGAACCGTCTTGTCCGTTGGGCTGCCCGCGTCGAGCCACCAGCGTACCAGCCCCAGTTCATTGGCCGTCAATTGCCGTTTGCCGTCAGGCGGCATATGCTCCTCAGTCTTCAAGGGAAGTGCGAGCCGTTTTCCCAAAAGACTCCGGGTCGCGCCCGGCGGCTCGATTGGGGAGCCAGAGTCACCGCCGGTCAATAAGTGCGTCGCGGTATCGAGCCGCAGGCCACCCTTGGCTTTGTTCGGGCCGTGACAACTCACGCAGGACTGCTTGAAGATGGGCTCAATCACCGCCACGTAAAATGACTGCGTCGCCAAATCCCCGGTGATGCCAGACTGGCTGGCGACGATTTTTGCCTTGGGCCAGGAAAGAAAATCGCTTCCGTGAGTGAGAGAGCCGCCGAAGTGGCTGGCCGCGATTAAGATCCCCAACGTTGCGGTCAGCGCCCAACGATAAATCCGCAACTGCCCGCGCCAATGCAAGCCGAGCAATCCGGCGCAGGCCAGGCCCAGGCCCGTACCCAGCCAGCGATGCCAGAAGAGCGATCCGCGGTCGTAATCGCCGCTGTCCGCCAGCAACCACCCGCAACCGATGCTTGCCAGCGAAACGGGAAGCGTGAGCACGAGAATCACCCGGATGGCCGCCATCAAATTTTGCCCCCGGGGCCACCGCGCCAGCATCTCGAAGATCCCGAGCAGCACCAGAAAGCCGATGGGTAGATGCACCAACAGCGGATGAAGCCGGCCAATGAACTCGCTCATGTGGGGGAAAGAGTTAGCGAAAGCGCCGGCCACGCTCAACAGCAATGTCAGGCGATTTGACGATTCGCCGTCCAAGCACAACCGCCAAATCCTCCTGCTTCGGCCAAACAAAATCATTTTCCTCCCGCCCGGAAAGCCCTAGTTTCGGCGGGTGAATCCAGTTGCTTTGATCACCGGCGCTTCCCGGGGGATTGGCCGCGGCATCGCGCTCGCCTTGGCGAAACTTGGCCATGACCTCGTCATCAATTATGCCGGCAATGCTGCCGCGGCAGGGCAGACAGTCAGCGATTGTGTGGCGGCGGCGAAAGCGGGCGGGGCACAAATCCGCGCTGAAGTTTGCCAGGCCGACATCAGCCAGGGCGCCGACCGAACACGGCTGATGCAGTTCACACGAGAGACATGGGGCCGACTCGATTTGTTGGTCAACAACGCGGGCGTTGCGCCGGACGTGCGGGCGGACATTCTCGATGCTAGCGAGGAGAGCTTTGACCGAGTCATCGCCATCAACGTCAAAGGCCCGTATTTTCTGACGCAACTCGCGGCGAAGTGGATGATTGAACAATGTAGCCGCCGAGGTAACGAGGCGGATGCGTTCGCCAAGGCAATTCCGCCTCGTTACCTCGGCGGCTACAAACCAAAGATTGTCACCATCTCCTCCATTTCCGCCTACACGGCTTCGACCAACCGCGGTGATTACTGTGTGAGCAAGGCGGCGCTCTCGATGCTCACGCCGCTTTTTGCCGCCCGCCTCGCAGCGAACGGCATCAACGTTTACGAAATTCGTCCCGGCGTCATCGCTACCGACATGACCGGCGGAGTGAAGGAAAAGTATGACAAGCTCATCGCGGGGGGATTGACACCCATCCAACGCTGGGGCACGCCGGAAGACGTCGGTCGCGCCGTGGCGGCCATCGCGAGCGAGGCGTTTCCGTTCAGCACGGGCGAAGTCATCAACGTGGACGGCGGGTTTCACCTCCGCAGATTGTAGGAGACAACGTGAGGAGTCTCTGAATTGAGCACTATGACCGACAGCGAATTGCCAATTTGATTTGAGACGAGTTACCTCGTCTCCTACGAATAGAGACCATGCCCATCAACATTGATCAAGAACTGACGCCTAAGAAACTCGTGCCGCAGATTGAGTGCGTATTCGAGTTGTCTGGGCAAAAAATCCTGAGCCTTGAAAAATCCCGGAAGGCCGGGCAGGGGACACCCGTGTTCACCGTGAAGGGCAAATATGCCTCGCGTGGCTGGACGGAATGGACGCAAGGTTTTCAATACGGCTCGGCGCTGCTGCAGTTCGATGCCATAGGCGACGAGCGCTTCCTAGAGATTGGCCGGCGTGGGACGGTGGAACGCATGGCGTCGCACGTTTCGCACGTCGGCGTGCATGATCACGGCTTCAACAATGTCTCCACATACGGTAACCTGCTGCGGTTGATGCGCGAAGGGAAAATTTCGCCCAATGCGGACGCGCAGGATTTTTACGAACTTGCCCTCAAGGTCAGCGGGGCCGTTCAGGCCGCGCGCTGGACGAAACTCGCTGATGGCACCGGCTTCATCCACAGCTTCAACGGCCCGCACTCGCTATTCGTGGACACGATCCGTTCCTGTCGTTCGCTCGCCGTTGCTCATCAACTTGGTCATGTGTTGATGGGTGAGCAGGACGAGAAGATTTCGTTGCTGCAAAGGCTCGTTGAGCACGCGCTGAACACGGCGCGCTATTCGATTTATTACGGGCAGGGGCGCGACACTTACGATGTCCGAGGTCGCACGGCGCACGAGGCGGTCTTCAACCCGGCCAGCGGCGTGTACCGTTGTCCAAACTCGCAGCAGGGCTATTCGCCGTTTAGCACGTGGACGCGCGGTTTGGCGTGGGCGCTGTGTGGCTATCCCGAGCAACTGGAGTTTCTGCGTAGCTGCACTCGTCAGAGTGCGGCTGACTTCAAACCTGCGGGCGGGGTCGCTGAGTATAGCCGCGTTCTCACGAACGCAGCTACGGCCACCGCAGATTTCTATCTCGAAAATTCCTGCGCCGACGGCGTGCCGATGTGGGACACGGGCGCGCCGAGTTTGCATCGTCTGCCGGCGAACTATATCAACAAGCCATCCGATCCGTACAACAAGTTTGAACCGGTGGACGGTTCGGCGGCGGCGATTGCGGCGCAGGGCTTGATCCGGTTGGGGAATTACCTCAACGCCAGCGGCGACAAGAAAGCTGCCGCCAAGTATCGCCAAGCTGGTCTGTCCGTGGCGCGCACCTTGTTCAGCGAACCGTATCTCTCCACCGATCCGAAACATCAAGGATTGTTACTCCACTCGGTTTATCATCGCCCGAACGGCTGGGATTACATCGCGCCGGGCCAGAGCGTTCCGAATGGCGAAAGCTCCATGTGGGGTGACTATCATCTGCGCGAACTTGCCTTGCTCATTCTCCGCGAGGCGCGCGGGGAAGTTTACCTCACTTTTTTCGGCGGCGTCGAAAATTGATTTATGCCCGAACCGTTCAAACTCACGCGCATAGCGTCGCTAAGAACTGTTGCCGACTTTCGCGCGCAGGTCGCGGCGCTCGGATTGGATTTGCCGTGCGAAGATCAAATCGTGGCGGGTGGCACGTCGCCGCTGGCGCGGCCGATTGACGGCATGACCATCAATGGCAAACGTGTCGGCAATCGCTGGGCTATCCACCCGATGGAAGGCTGGGATGGCACGACAACCGGTGGCGTGACCTCGGAAATGCTGCGGCGCTGGCAGCGCTTTGGTGAGAGCGGAGCGAAGATGATTTACGGCGGTGAAGCCATGGCGATCCGCCCGGACGGTCGCGCCAACCCCAACCAGATTATCATCACCGAGGCGAACCAGGCGGGCATCGCATCGTTACGTGAGACGCTGCTGAAGGCGCATCAGCAACGCTATGGCACAACGGACGATCTCGTCATCGGTTTTCAACTCACGCACTCCGGACGCTTCTGCAAACCGAACGACCAGAAGCGCATGGAGCCGCGCGTGGCGTTCCGGCATCCGATTCTGGATCGCAAGTTCAACGTGACGAGTGATGCGCAGATGTTCGCAGACGGTGAGATCGAGGAATTGACCCAGTGCTACATCCGTGCGGCGAAAATTGCGTGGGCCGTGGGCGCGGACTTCGTGGACATTAAGCATTGCCACGGCTATCTGCTGCACGAGTTCCTCGGCGCGCATACGCGGCCCGGCAAGTTCGGCGGCAGTTTTGAGAATCGCACCCGCATCCTGCGCGACATCGTGGCGGGCATTCGCGCCAGCGGGAACAAGATCGAAATCGGTGTGCGGCTGAGCGCGTTCGACTTTGTGCCGTTCAAGCCGGATCCCGCGCGGGCGCAACCGGGTAAACTTGGTCCAGGCATTCCGGACGATTATTCGCATTGCCTGCCGTACCGCTATGGCTTCGGCGTGAATGCGAACGACCCGCTGGATTACGACCTGACGGAGCCGTTTCAGTTCGCGGAACTGTGCGCGCAACTGGGCGTTAAGATTCTGAATCTCAGCGCGGGTTCGCCTTACTACAATCCGCACATCCAGCGGCCCGCCGCGTATCCGCCCAGCGATGGCTATCAGCCGGCGCACGATCCGCTCATTGATGTGGCGCGGCAGATCAACGTGGTACGGCAAATCAAAGCTCACTTGACCAAAACCCAAGCAGCCAGACCCAAGACCCCCAACCCCATCCTCATTGGCACGGCATATAGTTACCTGCAGGAATACCTGCCGCAGGTCGCCCAGTATGTCGTGCGCCACGGCTGGACGGACATGGTCGGGCTCGGTCGCATGGTGTTGAGTTACCCGGAGATGCTTGCGGATGCGACCACGAAAGGAGCACTGACACCCAAATTGATTTGCCGCACCTTTAGTGATTGCACCACCGCGCCCCGCAATGGCCTGAAGAGCGGCTGCTATCCGCTGGACAAATTCTATTCGGTCAAACCCGAGTTCCAGCAATTGAAGGAAGCGAAGAAGCTGGGGGCATGAAAGATGGGGGCCCGCTGCCGTCCCTGCCAATCAAGCGACGACCCGTTCGCCTGGTGGCATAATCTTACAACACGCGGCAACTTTGCACTTCTCTCCCAGCAGCGGGCGTGGTTCATTCTTGCCCGTGACGGGAGCAATTCTGAACGCAGCGGGCATCATCATCGGCGGGGTCATCGGCTTGGCGCGTACCACGCCACTGTCCGGCCAGACTCAGAACTTCTTCAAATTGATGCTGGGGGCGCTGACTTTGATCTTCGGGCTGCGGCTTACCTGGTTCAGCATTGGCGGCAGCGTTGGCAACACGGTCAAGCAACTGGCCATTGCCTTCCTCGCTTTGGTGCTGGGGAATCTGCTCGGGAAACTGCTGCGCCTCCAAAAAGGGTCTAATCGCCTTGGCCAATACGCGCGGCGGTTGATCGAAACGAACCGGCCGAATGATCCCCATCGTTTCAGCAATGGATTGAACGCCTGCGCCATTTTATTTTGCGCGGCCCCGCTGGGGATATTGGGCGCGGTGCAGGACGGGCTGCCAACGGTGGCGGGCGCGACCGGCTATTACCAGGTCCTTGCGGTGAAGTCGGTCATGGATGGGCTGGCGATGCTTGGCTTTGTGACTTTGTTCGGCGGCGGCGCCATCGTAGCGGCGTTGCCGGTGTTCGTGTTTCAAGGCACGATCACCCTGGCGGTTCAAGTTTACCTCGAACCGTTTCTGCGCTTGCATGGGCTGCTGGACTCGATTAACGCCGTGGGCGGACTCGTAGTCTGCACGGTGGGAGTGGTGATTTTTGAAATTCGGCGCGTGGACCTGGCGGATTATTTGCCCGCCCTGGCCATCGCCCCGCTGATTACGTGGGTGTGGAAGTAACAGCTCGCAAGCCGTTTCAAGCCATCAAATACCTGCGCGGATAAGTCGCAACTTGCGAGGAATTGCCAACTCGGGTTTTCGAACCATCTTTCGGCGAACGGCTTTGCGTCGCCGCCAGTCATCCTGCCGATCAATCCCCACCCTGTGACGGTTTAAGCCATGGGGTGCCGGCCCAATACCACTGCGAAGCCTTCATCCCCTGGACGTGGCCATCCACAAACGCCACGTTGCTTCGCTCATTGTGCCGCAGTTGCGGCCCGCCCCAATTGGGATCGTCCGAGGTGACGCAGGTGACGCAGGGCGCGTCGTTGGCCGGGTCATGAACGATCCAGCAGCCGGCTTTCTCCGGCGATTTTGGGGTGACACACTTGAGCGGGTCCTTCGTATTGACTGGCCGACTGCCGCCGTCGGTCAAATAGACGACACTTGCGGGTCTGCGCACCGCGGTATCTTTGAGTTGCGGCCAGGTTTCTGTAGGCCAAACCCCGGGCCAATCGCAACCGCCGATCGCGAAATTTGCGCCATAGTTGGAAATCGCCTTTTCCTCGGCTAGGCTGGGATAGTTCGCGATGAGTTCGTTAAATTTCGGCGTCCGGCTGGGACAGAGCAGCAAGTTGGTCGTTTGGTAGGATTGCAGAAAGTTGAACCAGGCCTTCCGTTCGACGTTGGCGCCACGCACCCAGAACGTGAAGCAGAATTTGCCTCCATTGTCGCCCGCGTAGAGCTGGGCGGCCGTCCCCATTTGCCGCAGCATATTGACGCAACTGATGGACTTGGCCTTCTCTTTGGACTTCGCCAAGGCCGGCAGAAGCAGGCTGGCGAGAATGGCGATGATGGCAATGACCACCAGAAGCTCGATGAGCGTGAAGGCACGCCGGGTTTTCATAGGTTGTGCCTTCATATGGGGCTGGATTTTGGACGATGTCAATTCCCCTCGCGTATTTTTGTCGTCCAACAGCCAAAGCGATGGAAAGCAAATCCGGACTTGCGATTGGAACTGGCGACCCGGACGAATCGCTCCCCTTCGGCCGAAGGCTCACGCCGTTCGAGGGCAACCAGCCGGCCCACTTCGGCCAAGTCAACCCGGCACCGAAAAACTGAAATAAGTCTCTTGACAGATTCTCCCGTTCCTATGTATGAATCCATCACTTAGATAATCCCGTCCCGCTTAATTCAACCAAAACACCAGTCCCTGCTTATGAAAACAAACCAATGCCCGACTGTTTCCACGACGGCACGAGCCAAAAGGTCCTGCCGCTCACTCTGTTTGATCGCCGCTATCGCAACTTGCTTTGTGATTACTGGCCAGGCGCAACCTATCACTCCCGTCTGGGAATACACCCTCAAGAACCTTCCCGCCCCAATCCCGGTCCTGACCAATACCTTGAACGGCTGGACAACGGATCTTGAAAGCGGCGACGGCCTCTCGCTGATGGATTGCATCGGGCCGATGCGGCGTTATGACGCCAACCGTCTGCTGATTGGTATCCGCGAGAATGGCATTGACGAAACTGTGGCGCACAATACCAATCTGGCCAATGCCTATCCGGATCGGTCATTGATCTGGATCAACCCAACCAACGGCCAGCCGATGGGATTGGCCCTGAATGTCGGCCTCTTTCCGGTTGCGCTCGACCCGGATGCCGTAGCCAACGAGGGGGTGCCTGGCTCATATTACTGGAGTTTTGATGTTTCCGAGGATGGCTACATTTACACGGGCTACGAAAACTTTATTCTCCGCTATGCGCCAAATGGTTCGGGCGGCATCTTGCCTACGCCGACCATCGTGTTTACGCTGGACCAGGCAACCGCGGTGGCTGCCGGCCAGAGCGTGGCCCAGTGGGCCAATTACCGATGGGCGAACATCCGCGTTCGCGGATCCGGTGCCAACACCACAATTCTTGCTGGCGGTCTGGGCTCTCGCTACCTCTGGCTGCTCAAGACGGCTGACGGTAATACGTTCACTGCGGGCGGCCACATGGCGCCTGGGTTTGGTAACGCGGCAGGCAACATCAGTAACTTTATTCCCGATCCGACCGGTGCCTCGCCCGACGACATCGCTTTTTACGGCGGCAGCTATCCGGGCAACAGCAGCGGCGCCGATACTAAGCTGTACAAAGCCATTGGCATCGCGCCTTTCACGGATCCGGCAAATACATTTTTCAATGATGGGACATTTTCGGCGAAAGAAGATCCTAACACGAACAACCTCACCCGCTATCTGACCCTTTTCCAAGGCAGTTGCGATGTGCATCCGGACGTGGATTTTGTCGTCAACTACAGCACGCCGCCGTACAACTCGCCAACCGCAGCCCCTCATCAGCCGGGTTGGTTGGCGATCCACAACCGGACCAACGGAGATTTCATTGCCTCGTATCAATTGCCCTGTAGCGATCTGGATGAATATTTGCCCGCCGACAGCAGCATGCTTTTCATCGGCGCCGTTGGCAGTGTCTCTCTGTATCCTTTGGCCGACGGCACTGCGGAAGTGCTCTGGAGCAGTGAAGTTTTCGGGTACGGCCGTTACATCGTCGGCACCCCGCGCTACACAAAAGCAGCAGCCATGAGCAAGACCATCAAGCCGCTCTGGGAACAGTTGCAGGGGCAACCGAACGTCCTGCCGATCATTGACACGGATGTGGAGAGCGTTCCTGCGAAGGACGGTTCCTCTGCGATGCATGTATTCACCGGTTTCAAGAAGTACGATGCAACCCGCATGCTCCTCGCCATCCGCGACAATGGCATCAATGAAACCGTGGCGCACAACACCAACCTCGCCCTGGCTTATCCCGATCGTTCGCTCCAGTGGATTAACGCCGAAACCGGCAATCCGATGGGGACCGCGCTCGTTGTGAGTTACGCGCCCACCCCCATCAGTGACGACAACGCGCTCTACATGGCTTTCGGGGTTTCCGCAGATGGCGTTCTCTACGTCGGTGTGGCGGACAAGATCCTGCGTTACGCGCCAAGTGGTGGCGGTTTTGCCGCTCCCACCGTGGCCTTTACTCTGCCCGGCACCGACCCGCAACCCGCCAAAACCCAGTTCGCAGAATTCCGGGTCAGCGGCAGTGGGGCTTCCACCGTCATCGTTGTCGCCAGCCGGAACTGGTGGGGTTCTTCGGATCGTATTCTGACCACGGCGGATGGGTTGACCTACACCGAAACTGAGACCGTGCCAACCCAAGGCGGCATCAGCAGTGTCGTTCCCGATCCAGCCGGGACGGGCGATAACGTCCTCTTCAAGACCCTTTATCCGGCCACGAGCAACGGGATTGATTCTACTATGAACCGACGTCGTCAGGTCGGCGGCACCGGCCCATTCGGCAGCGATTCTTTCCCGGTCGAACAAGTGGCTGGGAGCACAATCACCAACAGCGTGGATGTCATTTATCGGTCCTACTTCCTGACGGACGTGCAGGCGTTGTCCGGCCAGGATTGGGTGCTGGCTTACAGCACGCCCAGCTTCCGGACGTTTAACAATTCGACGGTCCAGTCGGCCCTGAAGGGTAGCTCGCCGGACCCGATGCCCTACCAGCCCGGCTGGCTGGCAATCCATGACCAGGTGACCGGTGAAGTGCGGGGGTTGCGCAAGCTCAACGTCACCGAAGCATTGAATGTCATTCCCAGCACCACGGGGGCGCCGGAAGACTTCACCACTGGTTGGTTCTCCTACGCCATTCCGCAAGGCGGCGTGGAATTGTATCCGGTGCTGAACGCGGCCAGCGAGGTCGCCGGCGTGGAAATACTCTGGTGGAGTGCGACCTATGGATTCGGGCGTTATTACGTAGATACACCGCCGGCTGCCAGCCATCTGCTCGGCACCCAAGTTGGCGGTGGCATCAAGCTCGAATGGAAAGGCGCCGGCGTCCTCCAAAGCGCCAGCAACGTCCAAGGGCCTTACGCGGATGAGATCGCCGTTTCCTCCGGTTATGTTTACTCTGGGCCGG
>JADLHS010000463.1 GCA_020848635.1 Limisphaerales bacterium | reverse complement strand
GCCAGCGAGGTGATGAACGCCGCCACGTAAGTCCACGCTGCGGCATCGAGCACCCGCTTCACACCCGTCGCTTCTTCGCCAGGCGCGATAAAGCCGAAATCGGCCAGCACCAGCTTTGCACGGCGCGACGCATCGAATTCCACCGGCAGCGTGACGAGATTGAACAACATGATCACTCCCCAGGCCACGGCCATGAAGAACGCGCCCGTCAAGGGCGTGATCAAGCCGGTGAACAGCCCGAGCAGCGGCAGAAACATCACCACGTAGTTCGCGTACGTCGTAATGCCCACCGCCGCCATGCGCCAGTGCAACGGCCCGTAGGCCTGGGCGTGTTGCATGGCGTGACCGCATTCGTGCGCTGCCACCCCGAGCGCCGCCGGGGTGCGCCCGAAGTAATTCGCCTCGGACAGCACGAGTCGCTTGTGGATCGGATCATAATGATCGCCCAGCATGCCTTCCGCGTGGATGATCTCAACATCGCGTATGCCGCTGCGGCGCAGGATTTCCGCCGCCGCCTGACCTCCGGTGACGCCCGAACGCACGACGCCCTGGTTGTAGCGTTTGTAAACCGACTTCACGCGCCACATTGCCCAGAGGGAGAGCGCCATCGTTCCGATAAAGAGAGTCCAGATCATAAATTGCCTTTCGCTTTTCGTCTTTGCTTCGTCTGCGCGTCAGCGTCCGGGGCTGCCGCGATCACGGGTGAACCCTAGGCGCACTTCGGCGCCCGGACTAATACGCAATTCCGAACGGACGCTTAGGTTAATCCGAAAGAACTCTGCGCCCGAGGGGCGATCTGGGTTCGGGAAAGGCTCGAATGGGCGCAGCCTGAAATGCCCAGGTTCAGAGTGCCGCCTTCAGGCGGTTCGGCGCAGTCCCTTCTCCCGCCGCAGAAATGCTGAACTCGAAACCAACCGCCCGCTTGCTACGGCAATCGAGCGTCCGGTTTGGCGCGAAGCCCGTTTTACTCTATGATCGAGGGTGATGACTGCGAGCAATGCTGCGCTGCCGAGCCCAAGCCGAAGCCGGCGGATCTTCGGGCTGGTGGGCTGGTTGACGTTGTGCTTTGCGGCGGCAGCGTTCGGCGGCTTCTTCCTGCCCGGCGAATGGTACGCGCAGCTTCAGAAGCCCGCGTGGAATCCTCCCAGTTGGATTTTTGGCCCGGTGTGGACGGCGCTGTACCTCATGATGGCGATTGCCGCCTGGCTGGTTTGGCAGCACAGCGGGTTCGCAGGGCAACGCTTAGCGCTGAGTCTGTTCCGTCTGCAACTGCTGTTCAATGCCATGTGGTCGCCGCTTTTCTTTGGATTACGGAATCCCGCACTCGCCTTCGTGGACATCGTGCTGCTGTGGGTCGCGTTGCTAGCCACGCTGCTGACTTTCTGGCGGCGGTCACACGTCGCCGGGGCGTTGCTGATTCCCTATCTGGCCTGGGTCAGCTTCGCAACCGCGCTAAATTTCGCCTTGTGGCGGCTCAACTCCTGACCTTCAGCGCCGGCAAAATGACCATTCGCTCCATCTTGAAACCGCAGTTGCTGCTACTTTGCTTTGCCATGAATGCTCATTCCACCCCGGACAAAATGGTTTACGATTTCCAATCTCCCACCAATGCCGCGTGGCAAATTGTCAACGACGACGTGATGGGCGGCGTGTCCGCCAGCAGCTTTCGCATCACCAACGGTGTCGCAGTTTTCAGTGGCGAAGTGTCGCTGGCGAACCACGGCGGCTTTGCTTCAGTGCACTCGCTGCCCGCGCGGCACGACCTGGGCGATCGGGACAGTTTCGTGGTCCGCGTGCGTGGCGACGGGCGGCGCTACAAATTGACTGCGCGCATGGATCGCAGCTCTGACAATGGGATTTACCAATACGCCTGCACGACGAAACAAGGCGAGTGGGAAGAGCACCGGCTGCCGTTGAAAGATTTCGCGGATTCGTTCCGGGGGCGTGTGCTGACCGATGTCCCGCCGCTGAATCCGACGAAGGTGAGTTTGGTCGGCTTCCTGATCTCCGACCAGCAGCCGGGCGCATTCCGGTTGGAGATCGCCTGGATCATGGCGCGGACGTCAGTGCGGTGACTGCGAACTTGCTCCCGGCGACGCAGACCACAATTCCGCCCGCCGGAGTCGAAGTTTTTCCCTCGCTTTCCCAGCCAACTCCGCCTACACGAATGGCCGACATGGAGTGGCCGGCTTTTTTGCTCGCGGGTTTCGCGGTGCTGTTTATCGGCGTCGCGAAGGCAGGCTTTGGCGGCGGATTGGGGATGCTGGTCACGCCGCTGTGTGTGCTCGCGTTCGGATCGAAGACCGCCATTGGCATCCTGCTGCCGTTGCTCTGTGCCGGCGACGCATTTTCCCTTTACCATTACTGGGGCCGGTGGCGCGCGGACAACTTGAAATTTCTGCTCCCGGGCGTCGTGATCGGCGTCGTGATCGGTGTGCAACTCATCGGCCAGTTTTCGCCGCGCCAGCTCAACATCGCCATCGGATTGATTGCCGTGCTGTTCGTGGGGTTTCAACTTGCCAAGGATCGCATCTTCCGGGCGGAAGGAGCGTTCGCTCCAAATCACCGAATCGGCCTGCCGTGCGGCATCGGCATGGGCATCACCTCGACCTTTGCCCACGGCGCCGGGCCGGTGGCGGCGATGTTCCTGATGCCGCAGCGACTGCCCAAAGAAATCTTCGTGGGCACCAGCGTCCTGGTTTTCACTTTCGTTAACTGGATCAAGCTGCCGTTTTTTTGTGTGGACCGTTCGCTGGTCGACCTCCCGGTGTTCGCTTCGCAGGCCTTGATCACGCCGGCCACGCTGCTGACGAGCGCGAAGTTCTTTCCGTTGGTGCCGCTTGGCGTCTGGTTGGGCGTGTGGCTGAACCGCCGCTTTTCCGAAACCGCGTTCGTGCGGGTGATCTACGCCATCCTGCTCGTCACCGGTCTGCAACTGATCTTCAACTTCGACCTCGCCGCTCCGTTCCGGTGATCGAAGTGCGCCCTGCCGCCTCGCCGCGATTCATGGGTGCCCCGCCCCAACGCCGCCGTCGCGGAATGATGCCCGGGGTCGTTACCGTTGGGGAGGCGTGGTCCTTTCCAAATTTCTGATCGACCTGTGCCACGGCTGGAGCGCAAGCTGTCGTCCAACACGGGTCCTACCGATGAAAAGAAGGATGCACTTAACGGCCAGTCTGGTCATTTGCACCTTTTGCTTGAGGTCAAACGCAGCGGCGGCGGAACCGTTCTTCTTCATTCAACTCAGCGATCCGCAGTTTGGCATGTTCACGGACAACCAGGATTTCGCCCAGGAGACGGCGAACTTGGAACTCGCCGTGGCTACGGTCAACCGGCTGCGCCCGGTATTTGTTGTGGTCACCGGCGATCTCGTGAATAAACCGGGCGACGCCGCGCAGATCGCCGAGTATCAGCGCATCATGCGCCGGGTCAATCCCACCATTCCGGTGTACAACGTCGCCGGCAATCACGACCTCGCCAACGTCCCGACGCCGGCGCGCATCGCGGCCTACACCAATCAATTCGGTTCCGACCATTACACCTTCCGACATGCGGGGTTCATCGGCATTGTGCTCAATTCGGTGATCATTCATTCGCCGCAACAGACGACGAATCAACTCGCTGAGCAGGAACGCTGGCTCCGGATCGAACTGGACCGCGCCCGCCAGAACAGCGCGCAGCACATCGTGATCTTCGCGCATCATCCCTGGTTTCTGAAGGCTGCCGGTGAACCGGACGAATACTTCAACATCCCGGTTGAGCGACGCGCCCCCTATCTCGCCTTGTTTCACGAGTTTGGAGTGAAGCATCTGTTCGCCGGCCATTATCACCGCAACGCCGTTGCCCGCGATGGCGATCTCGAAGCCGTTACCACCGGTCCCGTAGGTAAACCCCTGGGCGAGGACAAGTCCGGGCTGCGCATCGTGATCGTACGCGACGACCAGCTTGAGCATCGCTATTACCACCTCGGAGAACTGCCCAACCGCATTGACCTCGGCGCGGCCAAACCCAAGCGCGCCGCCGCTCCAACTACCCGCTAAGATTGAAGATTGTCATGAGAATTCAACTTGCTGCCACTTTGGTCTCCATGTTTGTTGCGTTGACTACGTCAGCTCTGGTTGCCGCTGATTCTGTCACGCTTCATGTCGCGCCGACCGGAAACGATGCCTGGTCCGGCGCGCTGGCGTCACCCAACCCAACTCACACCGATGGCCCGGTGGCCAGTCTTGCCGGCGCCGTCGCGCGCATTCGCGAACTGCGAGCGAAACGCAACGACCGCCCCAATGCACTCGTGCTCGTTCAAGGCGGCGAGTATTCAATCACCACACCGCTTGTGCTAACTGCCGAGGACAGCGGCCTGCGCTTCGCAGCGGAGTCTGGCGCGCGGCCGGTCTTCAATGGGGGCCGGCGCATTGCGGGTTGGCAGCGGGGTACAGATGGGGTGTGGACCGCGACAGTTTCCGAGGTGGCCGCGGGACGCTGGTATTTTGAACAACTCTGGGTGAATGGCCACCGGGCTACCCGGGCGCGCACGCCGAACGATTTTTATTACTACATGGCCGGCAAAGTTGCGCACGGCACCGACCCGCTGACAGGCCAACCTGCGGATCTCAGCCGCCGCGCGTTCAAGGCGCGAGCGGAGGATGTCCAGTCACGGTCCAACCTCCCAACGAACCACCTGAGCGACGTGACGGTGGTGGTTTATCACTCGTGGGAAATCTCGCGCCACCGGCTGGCGGCGTTTGATCCCGCGTCCGCCACGCTTATCACCTCGGGCGAGGCCCCGTGGGCGTTCATGCAATGGGGCGCGACCCAGCGGTATCACCTCGAAAACTTTCGGGCGGCGCTTGATGAACCGGGCGAATGGTTTCTCGACCGCGACGGCACGCTCTCCTATCTGCCGCTGCCCGGCGAAGACATGACCAAGGCTGAAGTCTTCGCGCCGGTCGTCGAACAATTCATACTGCTTCAGGGCGAACCGGAGAAAGGCCGTTTTGTCGAGGACGTTGCGTTCAAAGGGCTCGCGTTTCGTCACGGACAATATTTGCTCCCGCCCGGCGGCCACGGCGATGCGCAGGCGGCGTTTTCGATTCCGGCGGTGTTCGAGGCGGACGGGGCCCGACGGGTGACGATTGAGGATTGCGAGTTCGGCCACATTGGGATTTATGGCGTGTGGTTCCGCCGTGGCTGCCGCGATTGCCGACTCGTGCATTCACATCTCCACGATCTTGGCGCGGGAGGCGTGCGCATTGGCGAGGGACGCATTGCCGCCAACGAAGCCGAGCGCACGAGTCATGTGGTGGTGGACAACAACATCATCCAGGGTGGCGGATACATTCACATGGGCGCCATTGGCGTGTGGATTGGGCAGAGCGGGGACAATCAGATCACGCACAATGACATTGGCGGGTTCGGCTACACAGGCGTGTCGGTTGGCTGGACTTGGGGCTATGGCGCGAGTCTGGCCCAGCGAAACCGGATTGATTTCAACCACATCCACCATCTGGGTCGCGGGGTGCTAAGCGACATGGGCGGGGTTTACACGCTCGGCCCCTCCGAAGGCACGACCGTGAATCACAACGTCATCCATGATGTCTGGTCTTACGACCGTTACGGCCGCGGCGGCTGGGGGCTATACAACGACGAAGGGAGCACACACATCGAGCTCGCGAGCAACCTCGTCTATCGCGTAAAGACCGGCACCTACCACCAGCACTATGGCCGGGATAACATCGTGCGGAACAACATCCTGGCATTCAGCGACGATGGCCAGCTCCAGCGCTCGCGTGTCGAGGGGCACGTGTCGTTCAGCTTCAGCAACAACTTGGTAATTTGGAATGGCGGGCGGCTCCTTGAAGGCACTTGGAAGGACACCAACGTCCTCGTCGCGAGCAATCTGTATTGGGACATGAGCGGCGAGCCGGTGAAGTTCGCCGGCCTGGGCCTCGACGATTGGCAAAAGTTCGGCCAGGACGCTGGCTCGGTGATTGCGGATCCGCTCTTCGTGAACGCGGCGCAATCCGACTTCCGGTTGCGCGATAGCTCGCCGGCGGTGAAAGTCGGCTTCAACCCGTTCGACGTGAGCATAGCCGGAGTTTACGGCGACCGCGTGTGGCGGCAGCTCGCGGCAGCGAAAATCTATCCACCGGTCAAGTTTGCCCCGCCGCCACCGCCGCCACCCCCGTTGGAACTCAAAGACGACTTCGAAGCCACCCCCGTTGGCAGCCCGCCCGCCGAGGCGATGGTGAGCGTAGAAGGCAAGGGTGATTCGCTCGCGATCACGGACGAGATGGCAGCGGGAGGAAAACACAGCCTGAGATTCCAGGACGCGCCCGGCCTGCAGGCCTCATTCAATCCTCATCTTTACTACCTCCCGCGACACCACAAGGGCCTGACCGGTTGCTCCTTTGACCTTCGCATCGAGCCCGCGACCGTGATGTATCACGAGTGGCGCGACAGCGCCGCGCCCTATCGGGTCGGCCCGAGTTTCTGGATTCGCAGTGGCAAACTCTCTGTGGCTGGAAAGGAGTTACTGACCATTCCGTCCGACCAGTGGGTTCACTTTGTAATCGCCGCTCAGCTCGGCTCAGAAAGCGATCATGTCTGGATTCTTTGCGTCACCGTGCCCGGCCAGCCCGCCCAAGTCTTCCGCCAACTTGGGAACGGCAGCGCCGATTGGCAACACCTCGACTGGCTGGGTTTCGTCAGCCAGGCCGACGCAAAAACTGTTTTCTATCTCGATAATTTGGAACTTACGAACCGGGCCCGTTGAGGCCGCACACCAAGCCCGTTGCCAAAGCAAACGGTGGTTCTAAAACTGGCGTCGCGCCCGGCATTGTGTGCTGGTCCAAGTTTATCCATTGAGACGCTTCGGCGGCGGGCGTATGCTGTGGTATGAAGTTCAAGCATGCTTCAAGATTACTGATCGGCTGGTTATTGCTGGCCGGGGCGAAGGGGTTTGCCGCCGAATCCACTCCGGCAGCGTTGCCACCCACCGGCAAAGTTTACATTGTGCCCATCCAGGAGGACATCATGCCGCCACTTGTTTACGTAGTGCGGCGCGGTGTGAAGGAGGCGATGGAAATGAAGGCCGATGCGCTGATCCTCGACATGAAGACGGATGGCGGCCGGGTGGATGTCACCGAGGAAATCATCGAGATCATCAGCAAATTCCCCGGCCCGACCGTCACCTACGTCAATAACCGCGCGTTCTCCGCCGGGGCGTTCATCTCCGTCGCGACTCAAAAGATTTTCATGGCGCCGCAAAGCGTCATCGGAGCAGCCGCCCCCATTATGATGTCGCCCGGCGGCACCGGCGTGGAAAAAATGCCAGACACGGTCGAGGCCAAGATGACGTCGGCGGTTCGGGCGTTGGTGCGCGTGCAGGCGGAAAAGAACGGGCACAATATCGAGGTCATCGAAGCGATGATTGACAAGACCAAGGAGTTGAAGATTGACGGTGAGGTTCTGAACAAGGAAGGCAACATTCTGACGCTTACCGACCGGCAGGCGGCTAAGGAATATGGCCAGCCTCCCAAGCCGTTGCTGTCGCTGGGCACGGTGGATTCCATGGATGCTTTGCTGGCCAAGCTCGGTTACGCCGGGGCGCAGCGCATCGAAATCAAGCCGACGGGCGCGGAACAGTTGGGCACCTGGATCACCGCCATCAGCCCGCTGCTGCTGATCATCGGGATCGTGGGGCTTTACATTGAATTCAAGACGCCGGGGTTCGGTTTGCCGGGCATCGTCGGCATTGCGGCGTTTGCGCTCTATTTTCTCGGCGGCTACGTGGCGGGCCTGGCCGGGGCCGGCTGGGCAATCCTCTTCGTGCTAGGCTTGATCCTGGTGGCGTTGGAATTGTTCGTGTTCCCAGGTACGTTTATCGCCGGCATTACAGGCGCGGCCTTGATGCTCATCGCCATTGTCATGGGGATGGTGGATATGTATCCGGGCGCCCCCACGCTCCCCACGTTTCCCCAATTGCAGCTTCCATTGCGGGACATCAGCCTGGCCGTGCTCGTCTCGTTCGTGTTCGTGCTGATTCTGGCGCGATTTCTCCCGCAGACGAATCTCTTTCAAAAACTGGTGTCGCAAACCGCCAGCGGCGTCATTTCCGTCGCGGCGCTGGAAGAACGACAGCAGGCGCGCATCGGTCAGACCGGCGTGACGATTTCCCAATTGTACCCCGGCGGCAAGGCCCGGTTCGGCGACGAAATTCTCGATGTTCTCACCCGCGGGGAAATGGTGGAGAAGGGCCAAACCGTTAGAATCATCGGGCACAATGGCCCCAATGCCGTGGTGGAAGCAACGGGCTAAGTCGTTCCCTCCATGATGGAAGGCGGGGCTCCGACCGGCCAGTCGCCCGTCAACGATTCGAGGCTTCGCTTACAATCTGTTTTGCCCGGTGCAGAGAACCGAGATTAAAGACGTTTTTGTAACCGAGCCGCTGGAGTTGGCGCTGCCCGTTCCGACTGCGCATCCCGCTCAGACAATGCAGCAACAAAACCTTGTCTTTGTCCGGCACGTCGCGCGGCAGTTGGTCCGATAGTTCATTCAGCGGAATGTTCAACGCCCCCGGAACATGTCCCCCGCGGTATTCCTGGGGCGAACGCACGTCAATCACCAGCGCACCTTCCCGCAAATACTTGCGTAACATTTCCGGAGAAGCCGAGGACACGCGCTGCATCAGCAGCATCGCGATGGCCACGGTTGCGATAATCAAGACAATGATCCACGCCATAGCAGATTTTCCTCAATTGCCGACCACCGCTTTCCCCAGGCGCTCAGGCCTGACAGGTCACGGTCGCCTGACAGCCCAGCGCATGAGCCATTACAGTTTGCCCGCCGCGCTCGAGCCCGCCGCCGTGGCCGCCGTTTTGATGTCCTTGCCCGTCAAGGTCTGCAGGAAAGCCACCAGATCCGCTTCCTGTTCCTTGGTTAATTCGATTCCAATCTGGAGATCGGCCATCTTGCGCACCGCGTCGTGCAGCGTGGTCATCCGGCCATCATGAAAATAGGGATGCGTCGCCGCAACATTGCGCAGGGAGGGCACTTTGAATTTGAATTTGTCGTCGTCCTCTTTCGTAACCGTTGTTCGCCCCACATCCGTTTGGTTTTCGTAGGGCTTGATCAGGCCCACTTTTTGGTAACTGTTGCCGCCCAGCAGCGGGCCGTTGTGGCAAGCCGTGCAACCGAGGGTGAGAAACGTATGGAGCCCGCGCAATTCGGCGCTCGTGAGCACTTCGGTCTGGCCTTTCAGAAAGTCATCAAACCGGTCGCGCGTGACCAGGGTCCGCTCAAACGCGGCGATTGCGCGGGCGAGGTTCTCGTAATTGACCGGATCGCTCTCGCCGGCAAAAGCCGCTGCGAACAGCCGGGGATAGTCCTTGTCCGCCTTCAAGCGCTCGACCACCACCGGTTCGGCCGGCATCGCCATTTCCACCGGATTGAGAATCGGTCCCTTGGCTTGTTCTTTCAGATCGGCGGCGCGCCCATCCCAGAACTGCGCCAGGTGAAATCCCGCATTTAAGGTCGTGGGCGAGTTGCGGTCGCCGCGTTTGCCGAATGCGCCGGGTGACGTGGGTTCGTTGTCCACGCCGGCGCGTCCGCCGTCCACTGCATGGCAGGAATTGCAGGATTGCGTGCCGTTCTTGGAGAGCGCCTTTTCAAAATAAAGCTTCTTCCCAAGATCCACGAGGACGGGGGTATCTTTCTCCGCGCCGGGCATCTTATCCGGCACAATCCCAAGCACCTTCAGCGCGTTGGTACGCAGGGTGGCGGGCGTGGGCGCGGGGGTTTGGGCAAAGCCGTTGGGCAATCCGGTGAACAGCGCGAAGGCGGCCAGCCCGGCGCAAGGGGTGAGGGTCAGGGGTTTCATATTGCTATTTCAATGCGTAGGTTGTTCCAAGTTTCAAGTTGCATTTGGACCGGTTCGACAGCGGGGACGCCGTGGGTAGCGCCCGACCATCGAATGCTAATGGTTGAGCCGCGAGATGCAATAAAGTTACAATCCAACGCACCGGGAGGCATTTAAGCAGCCGTTTTACTGCTGGGGTGGCAGGCAGCGCCTCTAACGATGCAGACAGCGGTTTCGCCGAGACCAAGCCAACGCTGGGGGCCGGGACTGTTCCGTCCCTGCCGCGGAAGAGTAACGTCCGCCCACCTTGCCCATTGAACCGGGTGGCAAGGGCAACGGTAACGGCAAATGCAATCCCGCAGGGGATTGCGCGACGGAGCCGGTTTGCGCAGCGTGATCGGCGCATGCGCGAATACCCTGGCACGATGTACCAGCCCGCGGGCGGTCTCAGCAAAGAGAGGAAAATTCCCATTCCGTAAAAGTGGCTTTACTTGGAAGCGCATTCCGGGAGAACTCCTACGCCATCGGAACCCCAAACACGAACATGGTCCGAAAGAAAGTTGAACTGCGAAGCTCCGACGGGAGCGATCCGCGGAATGTGATGCCCATTGCTGTAACCGCCCACCGCGGGCCAACAGGATGATGACCCAACCGAGGAAAGCCGCCATCCGATGCTCAGGTATTTCATCTTACCGGCGGTCTTTCCAGCCACCGCTCGCGAAGTGTGGCGTGAAGTTTGGCGCGAAATTCAAGGGGCAACGCATAGGGTTGGCCGTTCTTGTAAAGCGTGATGGTTTGGCGGATGTTGTCCACAACCACCTGGCAAGGGTTGCAGCCGGCCATGTGCTTTTCGAACTCCTCGCAGATGGCCGGGTCCACCGTGCCATCCACGTATTCATTCAGCATCTTTAGCAACTCTTCGCACTTCATGGTTGTCTGATGTTCACCGAGCCAGGTTGGGGTCAAAAGTTACAAGAAACATCTCCCGGGCTGCCGAGGCGCGGGATAAAACGCGGCACCTGCTTCGCATAATTCGTGTAGCCAGGGAACATGGCGTCCAGCCACCGCTCCTCGCGACGGGCCTTGGCATGGAAAAATGGGATCAACGCCAAGGCGGCGGCGAACGCCGGCCCGCTCTGCCAGATGCAGGCCCAACCCAGCGAGGAAAGAATCACACTCGTGTAGAGGGGGTGTCGCACCCGGGCGTAAATGCCGCGTTGGACCAATTCCGAGCCGTCCCGGGGCTTGGGATACGCCGTGCGATTGCGTCCGAGCACGAGGACCCCCGCAATGCCGAAGTAACCGCCGACAACCAATAACCCGACGCCCGTCGCGATCACCGCCAGCCGGGACCAATCGCCATGAAAGCTCACACCGAGGACGATGACCGCCGCCATTAGCACTGATTGCCCGACGACCCAGGCGCCGCCGCGGGCGAGAAAGGTGTTGGCCCCGGGCGCGTCATTCATGGTGATGATGGCTGCGTTCGATGCGCGTCGCGGGATCGCCCAAAGTGCGGGTGAGCTGCTCGCGCAGTTGCAACCGGGCACGGAGCAGGCGCATCTTGACGTTCGCCTCGCTCAAGCCGAGCGTGGTGGCGGTTTCCCTGACCGATAATCCCTCGACGTCGCGCAGGACGAACACGAGCCGGTGCTTGTCGTCGAGCAACGCCAGCGCGTCTTCGAGCAGGCGCTGCGTTTCGTGCCGCTCGACCAGTTGCTCCGGGGATTGCTTCCAGTCGGCGATATATTCCGGGTGCGGAATGGAATCGTAATCTTCGCGCGCCTCGGTGGCTTCTTCAAGCGAGACGGTGACGAGGCCCTTGCGTTTCCGGATGACTTTGAGCGCCGCAAAGGTGGCGATCCGGTAGAGCCAGGTGGCAAAACTCGCCTCTTCCCGAAATTGGGCGAGGTTTTCCACTGCGCTGAGAAAGGCCTGCTGCGTCACATCCTCGGCATCCTGCGGGCTTTGCAGCATGCGATAGGCGAGCGAATAAATCCGCCGCTCGTGCCGCGTGGTCAACGCCTCGAACGCGGCGAGGTCGCCGGCCTTGGCCGCGTGCACGAGTTCAGTGTCGGAGGAACTGGGTTTCATCCCGATTTTGCGTGGCAGGATGCGCTTTCCGCCGGCGTTTGGGGAGAACGATTTATGGGCACGGGAAAAACATTGTCTTGGAAACGCAAAGCGTTAGTTTGGCCGGGCGCAATGAAAACGTTCGCCCAACTCGGTTTTCCCGGACGCCTGATCGCGGTCGAAGGCCTCGATGGTTCCGGCAAATCCACCCAGATTTACCTGCTCAAGCGCTGGCTCGAAGCCGAAGGCATCAAAGTTTACTTCAGCGAATGGAATTCGTCCGAACTGGTCAAGGCCGCCACCAGCAAGGGCAAGAAGCAGGAGCTGCTCACGCCCACGACGTTCAGCCTCATTCACGCCACGGATTTTGCGGATCGCTACGAGCGGCATCTCGTTCCGTTGTTGCGCGCCGGCTATCTGGTGCTGTGCGATCGCTATATTTTTACGGCGTTTGGCCGCGACATCGTGCGCGGATGTCCGCCGCAATGGGTCCGGGACATTTACAGTTTTGCCGCGCTGCCCGACCTGACCTTCTTTTTCCAGGCCGACCTGGAGGTTTCACTCAACCGCATCCTCGATGGCCGGCCGCAATTGAAGTATTTCGAGGCGGGCATGGATCTGCGCCTCTCCCCCGATCCCTACGAAAGCTTCCGCATTTTCCAGGGCCGCATCCTGGAACAATACCTGGCGATGAGTTCCGAGTTTAATTTCCTGCTGATGGACGCCAACTCCAGCATTGAGGCGCAGCAAAACATTGTGCGCTCGCTCGTCGCCGGAAAACTGGACCTGGCGGCCTTCGCCCGGAAAAAAACCCCGCCCGCCTGAGCCCCATGCCCACTGCCAACGTCATCAAACGATCCCGCAACCTGCGCGTCATCGTGCCGCAGAAAACCCCCCGCCGGTTCTATGGCCACGGCATCCCCGGCGTGGCCGTGGAAAAGCTCGCCGGCCGGCTCATCGTGGTGGAAGGCGCCGACGGCTCCGGCCGCTCCACGCAAATCCGCTGGCTCGTTGAATGGCTCGAAGGCAACGGCCACTCCACCGTACAGGTGGGCTTGAAGCGCTCGTCGCTCGTGAGCGAGGAACTGGACAAGGCCCAGCAGGGAAACATTCTGAGCCGCACCACGCTCAGTTTGTTTTACGCCACCGACTTCGCCGATCAATTGGAGAACATCATCCTCCCCGCGTTGCGCGCCGGCCAGATGGTGCTGGCCGACCGCTACATCTACACGCTCATGGCGCGCGACATGGTGCGCGGCATGGACGAAGTGTGGTTGAAGAATCTTTATGGCATGGCGCTCGTCCCCGATGCGGTTTTCTATTTGAATGTCGCGCCGGAAGAACTCGTACAACGCGCGTTTGCCAAGTATTCCGCGCTCGATTATTGGGAAAGTGGCATGGACCTCGGCCTCGCGCGCGACCTGTTCGACAGCTTTCTAAAATACCAAGCCTTGATGGCCCAGGAGTTTAAGCGGATGCAGCGCACCTATGACTTTCATATCTTGAACGGCCACCGCTCCGTCGAGGAAATCAACGCCGAACTGCGAAAGAAAACCGACGCGGTCCTCACCGGTCACCGCATCCAATGATCCCAGCGTATGCCTGAAAATCCGAGTAAAGACTATTTCGTGGGCGTGGATCTCGGCGGAACGAAAATTCTGGCCGGCGTCTTCAACGCCAAATTGGAACTCAAGGGCACCACCAAACTCAGCACCAAGGCCGATCGGGGCGTGGACGAGGTCATCGAACGCATCGCTCGTTGTGTGAAGGAAGCCGTGGACGAGTGCGATCTTAATCTCGCGCAGGTTCGCGGCATCGGCATTGGCGCGCCGGGCGCGGTGGATACCGATGCGGGCCGCGTCATCTTTGCGCCCAATCTGCCCGGCTGGAAGGATGTGCCGTTGAAAAAGGCGCTGGAGAAACTCCTTGATGTGCCCGTGTTTCTCGGCAACGACTGCAACGTCTGCACGCTTGGCGTCTTCGACCAAGAATACAAAGCCAAGCCCCGCGATTTGATCGGCATTTTCATCGGCACCGGCATCGGCGGCGGGCTGATCCTCAACGGCGACCTCTATCACGGGCACAACCTGACGGCCGGCGAAATCGGCCACATGGTCATCGAAGTCAACGGCCCGAAATGCGGCTGCGGCAATCGTGGCTGCTTCGAGGCCCTGGCCAGTCGCACCGCCATCTTCCGCGAGATTCAAGCCGGCGTGAAGGAAGGCCAGGAAACCATGCTCACCGACATGCTGGGCAAGGACTTGAGCGACATGCGCAGCGGTGATTTGCGGAAAGCCATCCGGCGCGGCGACAAACTGGCCACCAAAGTCGTCGAGGCAGCCGCGGAGTTTGCCGGCATCGGTGTGGCCAATCTGATCAACATCTTGAACCCGGAAATCGTGGTGGTGGGCGGGGGAGTCATCGAGGCGCTGGCAGACGAGATGATGCCCACCCTCATCAAGGCCGCCAAAGAGCATGTCATGCCGGGCACCATGAGCGGCATTGACATCAAAGCCTCCAAGCTCGGTGACAACGCCGGGATCACCGGAGCCGCCGTGCTCGCGCGGCGGGGGACGGCTTGATGGGGTCGGGCGCCCGCCCGGTCCGCGGATCGCCACGGTCGCCGCGCATATAAAAATGGCGGGCAGTTGAAAATAAACGCGGGAGCAAATCCGCGACGGCTCCGTCCAACGACCGAGTGCCGCCTGCAGGAAACTATTTCGTCGTTGGCCGATCATTTTCACGCCGTTGGCGTGGTTCTCACGCGCCGAAGTGCGCTTCGTTACCGGCTTGCCTTCGGAAACACGGGGCAAAACGCGGAATCCAGCCCCGGGCGCGACTTGTGCTTGTTTTGGTTCAAACTCTTTTGTCGCTATGGTGATTAAACCAATTGCCCGATGAAAACGAACCGCGCGCAACCGATCCGCGCCACACCACGGAGGACTCCTCTATGAAATCCACCACTCCACTCACGGATTCGCCCAAGAACCACGGCAAATTGAGCATGCTAAAGGCACAATGCAAAAGGCAGAAGCTGCGAACGGCAGAATTTTGCATTTTTAATTTTGCATTTTTAACTTGTAGCCTACTCCTCGCCCTCTCTTCCCCCGCTCAAACCCTGCTCAATGTGGATTTCGGCGTGGGCGAAAAGAGCGCCAAGCTGGGTTTCGCCGCCACTGGCCAGACGACCAATGATTTCTGGAATCTCTACCATCACTATGCGCCGAAATTCACGCCCGGCATGCCGCTCGTCGCGGATGGCCGGCTCGATAACTTGAAGCTCGCCGACCACAGCGACAGCCATGTAAATCTTGCCGTGATGAACGCGCCGGGCGTTTGGGGCAACGCCTCGGGCGACACGATGTTCGACACGTTCATCTTTGCGCAAAACGCCTCGAATCTCACCGCCACACTCACCGGGCTTGAACCGGGCCGTTACCATTTCTACCTTTACGGCCACGCCGATGCCGACGTGACGGGCGAACAAAACTCCGTCTTCACCCTCCGCTCCGGCACAAACACGCTTGGCCCGCTCACGCAACTGGGCGCCCCCGGCTGGAAGGCGTCTGCGCCGTGGCAGGAACGCTATCAATACGTCGTGTTCCGCGACGTGCTGGTGACGGCGGGCCTGCCCGTGATCATCGAAGTCGCGCCCGGCCCGAATGGCGTCGCGGTGCTGAACGGACTGCAAATCAGCTCGCGCGGCACCAGCCCGCCGCAGTTGCTGGCAATCGCGGCGCCGGCGGCGGGCACGGCAAATACGAATCTCCTCTTCCGTTCCATCGCCTACGCCGGTCACGTCACTGACACCAAGGCGCGGTTCAGGGTCAACTTCGAAGTCGAATCGCTCGCGACCAACGAGATCTCCGCGCCCTTGTTCGAGGGGGACGTGGCGTTGATCGCCGCCAAGCTGCCCGAGGCCTTGCGCATCGTGAGCAGCGCGGGCAGGTCACGGCTGTTTTGCGCCACGCCGGGCACGTACGCAGTGACGCTCGACCTGGTCGCAAAAATCACCCGCGCCGAGCCGTGGAACCAGATCAACTTCAGTGGCCCCGTTTCGCCAATCGCGGCGGTGAACGCCGAGGCCGCCGAGAGCGGCATCGAGATGCAACTCCTGAGCGGCACGCAGCTCGATCCGGAGAAAAAGGCCACCTCTCGGGTCAGCGGCTTCCTCGGCGCCGATCGCGTGCTGAACCTTCGCTGGCAAAGCAAGACCG
This sequence comes from Limisphaerales bacterium, assembly GCA_020848635.1. GTDB lineage: Bacteria > Verrucomicrobiota > Verrucomicrobiia > Limisphaerales > JADLHS01 > JADLHS01. The sequence continues at coordinate 4,519 of JADLHS010000463.1, read as the reverse complement.
CCGAAGTCGCGCGCCGTTCGCTCGTGACCGTGGACACCGCCGCGACGGTGCATGTCACGCCCACCGTCATCAAATTCACCACGGCGCTGACCTACGAGATCTTGCAGGCGGCGGTCCCGCGCCTCGCCATCGAACTGCCCGCTTCGCACACATTGACCCGCCTGCAGGGTGAACAAATTCGCGATTGGAAAATCACCCCCAGCACCAACAACACGGCGCTGCTGAGCGTGGAATTCATCAAGCCGGTCGAGAAGAGCCACACCCTCACGCTCTACTCCGAGCAACCCGTCGAAAGCGCGCCCCAGACGACCACACTGGTCCCACCGCAACCGCTTGGAGTCGAACGTGAATCCGGTTCGTTCACCCTCAGCGCCGACGACGCGCAGGTGGAGATCGAATCCGCGCCCGGCCTGCGGCAGGTGAATGCCCCCAACGGGTCGCTCGCCGCCTACCGTTTCACCGCCCGCCCGTTTAACATCAACGCGAAGCTTCGTCGCGTGGAGCCAGTGTTAAAGCTGGCGGCTCGCGTCACCGCCCGCGTGGAGGAATCCCGCTTGCTCGTCAGTCACGCCCTGACGCTTAATGTCGAGAAGGCCGGCATCTACGCGCTGGAGCTCGCACCGCCGCCGGGCTTGGTCGTGGCGGATGTGCGGGGCGAAGGGGTGGATGATTGGAAGGTCGCGGATGGCAAACTCAAACTCAGCTTCGCCGCGCGCGTGCTCGGCCTTCGCAAACTTGACGTCCAGCTTGAACAGGCGCACACGCATTTCCCCGAAAGCGTCACGATTTTTCCGCTCTCGGTGACGGGTGCAACCAACGTCACCACCCAGCTCGGCGCGGCCAGTTCGCCCGGCATCCGGCTCAAGACGCAGGAACTCGACGGTCTGCGGGAGGTGGCCGTCAACACGTTGGTGCCACGCACGGACGAACTGCTCGCCTTCACTGGCGAGCATGCGGATTGGAAACTAATTCTCGCCACGGAAAAACTCCCACCCCGCATCGTCAGCGAAATCTTCAACCTGGTGACCGTTGGCGACGGGCTCGTGGGTGGCAGCGCGACCATCCGCTTTGGCATCATCAACCAGGGCGTGCAGGAGTTTCGCGTGGCGCTGCCGGCGCATTGGAAGAACGTCGAGTTCACTGGCGCGAATATCCGTCGCAAGGAATCAGCCCCGGGCAACACCAATTTCGTCGTGTGGACGCTCACGTTGCAGGACAAGGCGTGGGGCGGCTACACGCTGGTGGTCACTTATGATTACCAATTCGACGCGAAGGCGGCGGCCCTCGACCTGGCCGGCGCGCACACGCCGGGCGTTGAGCGCGAGACCGGCAGCCTGGGGATCATGACAGCGGCGAGTCTCAAACTCGAGCCCGCTGTGCCCGCTGACCCGTTGCATCGCGTGGACGAATCCGAGTTGAGTGAGACGGATCGTTCGCTCTGCACGCGGCCCTTGCTGCTCGCCTACAAATACACCGGCACGAATTACCACCAAACCGTCCGCGTGACGCGGTTCGAGGAGTTGCCGGTACTCGCGGCCGTGGCCGACCGCACCGAACTCATCTCCGTCATCACCGAGGAAGGGCAGATGCTCACCCAAGCGTCCTTCATGGTAAAGAACAACGAAATGCAGGCGCAACGGTTCACCCTGCCCAAGGGGGCGGAGTTGTGGAGCACCTTCGTAAACGGCCAGCCCGCCAAACCTGAGCGCGACGGCGATGACATCCTCGTCAGCCTGCCACGCGACGCGAATCGGGACCAGGCCTTCGCGGTGGATATCGTTTACAAGCAGTCGGTGGAATTGAAATCGTCACTCTTCCCGCGCCGGCTGGAACTCAAGGCCCCGCTCACCGATGTGCCAAACACCTACGCCGAATGGGCGCTCTTCGTGCCGATGAACCAACGCCTGAGCGGGTTTGACGGCAACATGACCGTGGCGAGCGGCACGACCTACGGCCTGCGCGACGCGTGGGAGGAATGCCTGCAATTCTACTGGAGGCTGGTTGAGCGCAACGTTGGAGTCATCATTCTCTGCCTCGTGTTAAGCGTGCTCACGGCGCTGATTATCGCCGCGGCCCGGCGCGGAATGAAACGAGCCATCGAGATTATCGTGGTGCTCACCATCATCGCCCTGCTGGGCGCGATGTTATTGCCCGCGCTGAGCAAGGCGAAGTCGAAAGCGCAGCGCATTAGTGCCATGAGCAACCTAAAGCAAGTCGGCCTGGCCGCACGAATCTGGTCCGGGGACAACAGCGACCGCATGCCGGCGAGTTTCGAGGACATGAAGGCCGAACTCGGCACGGACAAGATTACGGTTGATCCCAACACGGGGCAGCGGTTCGTCTGGGTCGGTGCCGGCAAAGACGCGAGCGACCCCAGCGCGATCCTCGCCTATTCGCCGAGCGACCAGAACGGCCGCGCCGTGCTGCTTGCGGACGGCAGCGTGCAGCAGGTCAACAGCGAGAAGTTTTCGGAAATGCTGGTGCGCGATGAGGAAAACCTGCGGGCCAGGCAGGCGCAACAATCGGTTCGGGAGTCTGCGCCCAAAAGATTGGCAGCACCGGGAATGACCGCGGGCTCCACTGTGATGGACGGGCCGCCGCCGCCCGCGCCCCAGACAACACCGGCGGCGCCGGCGGCGCCGGACCAAGCTGCGTTCAGAGCGCGATACGGCCTGGCGACGGGTGAGTTGCGGAATACCTCGACGAACTCGGCTTGGACCGATTTCGATAGTGCTGGTGTGCTTGCGACTATTGAGCCCACGACGGGATCACCCGTCGCCGGCCTGGCCACAACGACCGGATCAAGCACGCCGCCCAAACCCACCGCTGCCGGGGTGCGGCCCATTCGGATTGATGTGCCGCGCAGCGGACACCAGTTCAATTTCACCAAAGTGCTCAACGTCAAACGCGAACCACTCAGCATCAAAGCGTCGGTCATGCCGTTGAAAACCTGGCGTGGCCTCCAGATGCTGTTGCAGGTGTTCATGTTCGTCGTTGGCCTCGCGATGCTGTGGCGCTTCTGGAGCGCACCGCAGCGGAGCGCCTTCTGGCTCGCGGTGGCGAGCCTGCTCGTGATCAGCGGCGTCATCAGCCTGTTCGCGATGTGGCGTGTGCTCGGCGTCGCGTTCATTGCACTCGTGCCAGGGTTATTGTTCCTGGCGCTTGGTTATGGCGTCTGGCGGTTCCGGCAACACCGACGGCACGCGGATCCGACGGAGCCGCCGATGATGGATGGGGCGGACTCCACCACGATCGCGACCCTGCTCCTCTTGGCAGGCATGTTTGCGACCGGCATTTCGGTACAGGCCCAGGAGCGCGCGGCTTTGACCAACAGCGTTTCCCTCGTCAGCGCCAGTTACACCGGTCGCGTGCAGGACAAGATCGCCCAATTCGATGCGACCCTCGTCGTCTCATCCGCCGCGACGAATCAGACCCTGCCGTTGTTCAGCGATGACATCGCGGTGCAATCGTTCACCACCACCGGCAGCGCGAAGCTGGTGCGCGAAGGGCGGACGGTTTCCGTGTTTCTGCCCGCGCGCGGCCCGGCCACGTTGCAGATGAAATTGCTGGGTAAACTTGGCGGCGACGTGACGAAGCGCTCGCTGGCGTTCACCATTCCGCCCGCGTTGAGCAGCCAGGTGAACGTGGCGATTGACGAAGCCGAGGCGGACGTAGAGTTCCCGACAGCGGTCAGCTTCCACCGCACGGCGGACAATGGCCAGACAAGTGTGGCCGCCATCCTTGGGGCGGCGGATCGGTTCGACCTGACGTGGACGCCGCGCGTGAAGCGCGCCGCCGAGATCGCCGCCACGGTTTTTTGCCAGAACACCGCGCTGGCCACGTTCAGCGGCGGCGTCATGAAGCTTCGCACGATCCTGGATTACCAAGTAACGCAGGGCGAGTTGAAGCAACTCCGCGTCCGGCTGCCGGTCGGTCAAAGATTGCTGCGCGTGGAGGGCGCGAGCATGCGGACGTGGGAACTCAAGCCCGAAGCGACCGGCGAGATTCTCACCGTGGACCTGCTCAAGGGTGTCTCGCCGGGCTACAAGTTGACGCTCGAAACGGAACGCGTGCTTGATCCATTACCCGCAACGGTCGGCGTCGCCATCCCGCACGCGTTGGACGTGAAACGCGAGACCGGGCTGGTGGCGTTGGCGGGGGGCGAGGAACTGGCGATAACCGTCGAGCGCTCCGCCGATTTGCAGCGCGTGGACGCGGAGGAATTCGCCCGGGCGGCGGGAGTCGCAAAGGAAATTCTGCTCAGCGCGTTCCGTTTTCTGAAAGCGGACTTTGATCTCCCCGTGCGCGTTGAGGCCGTCCAACCGCAGATCGAAGCCGCGATCCGCAACGATTTCCGCGTCGGCCTGGACCAACTATCGCTCGGGGCGCAGTTGAATTACACGGTGAAAAAGGCGGGCGTGTTTGCGTTGCGCCTCGCCTTGCCCGACGGCTGGCGGCTGGATGCCGTGAAGGGCGACAACTTCCAGCAATGGGCCGAACGCGGCGAGCCCGGGACACG
>JADLHS010000462.1 GCA_020848635.1 Limisphaerales bacterium | reverse complement strand
GCGCCTGCCAGGTCGCCCTCCGGGTAGGACAGCAGCACGAACTCGGTGAGCAACGAGGGCGCGCGCAACAGCATGCATGCATACGGGAGCTGAGTTTGCGGGTCGGACAACAATGGGAACTGGAACAGGAATACATGAAGATCGCCGCCACACTGGCCCAATTGCGTCAGCAGCGAACGGAGCAGCAACAACAGCTCGCCCAACTGCAGGCGGCCGCCGCCGATCGGCAGGCCCGTTTTGGGAAAAATGTCCAGCCGTTCCTGGACTGGGCCAAACAGACGAACATCCCCGTGGCGGCCGACTTCCCCTTGCTGGCCCCCACCCAGCAACGGCATTTTCTCGGCACCTGCGTGGCCGTGCTCCATCGGGAACTGGTCCAAGCGCAGGACGAGGAGACGCGCATGCGCCAGATGATCGCGCGGGAGCAGGCGGCTTTGCAGGAACAGGAAGCGCAGCTGACCCGGCAGATCGAGGCGGCCGATCGCGCCGTCGCCGAGTTGGAACTCCAGCTGCGGCAATTAGAGACGCAGCTCCGCGCGCAGCAGGCCGGGCAAAAGCTGCGGCGGCAGGCCGCGGCGGAACAGGCCGAGGCGCGGAAACAAGCCTCGCCCACATGGTCGGTGCGGACCCAAACCGCCGCCGAAAACACGGCAGACTGGAAGTCCTGCCTGCGCCGGGCCGAGGACTGTCAGCAAGAATTGGAACACCTCCTCGCCGCCCGCCAGAAGCTGGCCACGGCGCAGGCCCACCTCGACGAACTCGAGGCCCGGATCCGCGAACGGGAACCGGAAACCCCTCAACCCCAACCGCCGGATTTGGGTGACCTGTAACCTTTCCCTCCGCCATCGCTTCACCATTTAACCGCACAAAACTATGAGCTACAAACAACGACTGAATCAACCGTACGAATTCGCGAATTCGAATCTGATTTTTCACCGCCAGACACCGCAGGAGCGCTGGTGCTTTCCGCGCGCCCATCTGGTTTATGCCGCCGCCGGGCAGGATCGAATCGAGTTTCGTTTCCCCATGTACGAGGTGGTGGTGACGCTGCCCGAGGCCGAGGCAACCCTCAAGCTGGTGCTGGCGGGCAGCGACTCGGTTTTCGTTGAAGCCTTCGGGTCGGATGCGGCCGCCGCTTCGTCCGGCGGGGAACAGTCCCCCATTCCCGCCGAGAAAATCAGCATCCTCAATCTGCAGGACGAAATCTTTTGAACTGCCTCACCCAACCACAACAATTATGAGCCAAATTCTATCACGCCATCTCAAATGCAAACTCGGGCCGAATCAGCTGCTGACCCTGCCGCGCGCCCAAATGCTTAATTTCCGGTGGGGGACAGATGCCCGAACCAAGCTGGAGTTGATCGAAATCCGGCTTAGCGTGGGCGAACTGACCCTGCTGGGCACGAATTTGCAGTGGTTCTGGGAACAACTGGTTTCCGGCGAGATTCGGGAGCTGGAAGTCGGGGCCGAGGTGGCCAATGACCCCGGCACCCCACGGGGCCACATCCAGACCCATCGCACGACACTGGCCCCCGAATTCCTGCAGCCCTTGGAGCAGTTGACCGCCCTGGCGTAGCGGGGCATGGTGGCGCCGACGAAGTGTTTTCATTACAACGCGCAACCTCCCTTTCAGGTCGGCGCTTCAGGGTGAAGCCTCACGAGGGATCGCGCGTCCAAGTAGCGTGCCAACCAACGGTCGGGGTGCGTTCGGGGTTGGCCCCGGGATCTTTTTGCCAGCGGCGGGCGCGGATGGGCGGGCAGAACGCGGGCGGTCGGAGGCGAGCGTGAGGCTGGCCGCGTGGGTGGGGGCAGAAAAATTATAGGGGCTTCATGGGAGGTGTGCCCTAAACACCGAAACAGCCGCCGGGACTCCGCGGGTGGGATCGCAAGATCGCAGGGGGTGTGTGTTCTTTTTAAAATGGCCCAGGCCGGGCGGCGCGGGAACTCCTGGCCTGGTTCTTTGCCCAGCCGTCCGCGCCGGCGGGATGGTTTTGGCCAACCCCGAGCTGGGGGGGCAATTTATTAGCGATGCCCCGGCGCCAACGGCGTGTCCTGCCGCGCGGCGGGAAAATCCGTGCCAACAAAAAAGCATGGCACAGCCAAACCAAAAATCGAATGCCGGCGTTCCGACCACCGGCGCGGACGGAATGCTACGACACCTCAAACTCCTGCTCACCCTGACGGCGGGTCGCCCCATCGGTGCGGCGGAACTAAGTCAGTTGACCGGGCGCGCGGCCGGAACGATTGAAAACTGGCTGGCGGGCGAGCCGATGCAGCAGGTTGATTTTATTTTCCGGCTCCTGGAGCGGCTGCCGCTGCGCCAGCAGCACGAGTGGTGGCAGGCGGGCCACCGGCTCCATCCGAGTCTGCACCACCCGCGCCTGGCGCATGATCCGCTCGTGGTCCGGCAACTCCAGGCCCTGCTGGCGCAACCCCATGGCCTGACCGTCATTCGTGGGGACACGGTGTTTCACCGCGCCTTTCTGCTCATGGCGCTGGGGAATTCCGCGTGGTTGGGCGGGGCGCGCGTTGTCACGGGAATCGATCGCACCAATCTCACGGATTGGGCAACACCGCCCCAGGTGCAGTGTTTGGCGCCGCAACTGGAAGCGCAGTTTCAAAGCACCTGGGCGGAGTTCCGCCCGCCGCCCGGCAGCCTCGTGCTGCTGGGCGGGTTGGGCATTGCCCTGAGCACACCGAAACTGGAGGAGTGGGCAAAAACCACCCACGTGATCATGACGGATGCCTCGGCCCCGGCACCCCGGGCGGCCGGGCGGCCGAGTCCGCGCCCCGATCATTGGCTCACGGTGGCGGGGGCGCGCGAGCAACCGGAATGGTTGCGCGTGACCATTCATGCGGGGTGAGCGGGAATTTCCACCGGGGAAAAATCCGCAGTGGCGTGGAAGCCGTCGGCAACCCTGCGGAATGAACCGGCATGGTCGGGATTACACTGTTCGTGCCGCCGAAAAACCGCCTTCATGATGTGCGCATGAAACGGACTAAAACCAAACGCAAATCACTGGTCGTCGCCCACGGTCGTTATGATCAGTCGGGCTTCGACACCAAAGTTTATCAAATCACCCAAACCGGGGTCAGCGAATGGGCCTGGACGGGGTGGAACAATTCTCAGCCGCCGGGGAACTTGTCCCTAGCGGAGGTGCGGGGGCGGTGCTGGGGGGATGCCAACGTCAAAGCCCAACTGTATCAGGCCTACTTTGCCGGGGTGCAGCGCCGGCCCCGCCTCGGCCCGCTCCAACGGCTGTTGCGCCAGCAGGGCTTCGGCGCGATCGCGGGGGATTTCCATTTGCTTGAACAAGCTCTCTTTGCTTTCGGGAATGCCGGGGCGGCCGCGGCCTGGCTTACGCAACCTGCGGTCGAGCTGCGCGGCGCGCTGCCCGCCCGGTATGTCCGCGCGTCCGCTGGTTGGTTTCGCGTGTTCCATGAGCTCGTGCGCAAAGAATATCAACATCGCCTGCCTCAAGAGTGACGCCGAGCAGCCTTGGCATTAGACGAATGCCAGGCCTCGCCGGCGGACGAATTTCCCTGATCGTTTCTATCGCATCCATTCGCCATGAATGAAGACCAGTACGGGGCAGACACCCACTGAGGAGCAGCCAGCTCAGTGTGCAGGCAGGTCAGGTGGTTTGCGGGGAGACGCCGAGCTGAGCCTCCACAATTCTCGACCACGGATTTGGTCGGATTGCCTTCGCGAATGGCGCTCGCCGGTTTCTGGCGGAGCCTCCTGGGGTGCGAAATCCGCGCCCGTGCCTTGCTGGCTTGCGGCCCCGCTACGCTCATTGGTGGGTTTCGTGACCTAGTCGCCTCCGACCCGGGCGGAAGCATTCTCAAGTCGTGGGTCGCTCGTTGCTCTGTGGCTCACCGCGAATGTTCAGGATGGGATTGCCAGGAGCTTCATCCTTGGCGGACGTGACTTTCCAGGCCGGTCCCCCGACGCGGTTACGGGATGGCGGGAGAGGCGGTGTCCGCGAGCGAATTGTGGATCTTGCCGCCGGACCAGTAGATGCCGCTCGCGGCGTAGCCGCCCGCGGTGGTGTCGTTGCTGAAGGCCCGGCAGTTGGCGAACACGGAACCGGCGCCGCGGATCCCGTCGTCGCCATTGTTGTTGGCAATGCACTCCGTGATGACGGAGTTGTCGCAATAAACGCCGGCGCCCGTGTTGGCAGCGGCCTTGATCCCCCGGACGGTGGCATTCACCCCCACCATCCCATGTGAACCATTGTTGCTGAGGACCGCCCCATCCACCGAGTGGTCGTTACCGCCGATGCCGTCGGTGCCATTGCCGATGGCGGTGACGGTGTGGTAACTGGATGCGTCGCCATTGAAACCGCGACCGGCGTTGGACCGGGCGACAGTGTTTTGGACCGTATTCCGGGCGCCACTCAGACCGTGTGAACGGTTGTTGCCAAGGGTGGATCCGCTGACCACGGAGTCATTAACGGCCAAACCGTTGCGCGCGCCTGTTACATTCAATTCGGCAATCGTGTCCTGGTTGCCGTTTATTCCGTCGAGCCCGATCCAGCGCATGTTAGCCGAGCGGACCACGTTGAGATTGCCGCCGACCCCGTGGCCCCCCGCCCCTTCGATCATAACCTTGTCGATGACGTTGTTATCCCCCTCAATGCCTTGCGTGCCAGTCTTGCTGATACTGCAATCCCGGATTACCGAGGCCCGGCAGCGGATGCCGATCTGGGCAATCTCGATGAACGAGCAGTTCGCGATGAGCGCCCGACCGGTTCGCCCGTCGTAGGGAGCGTCCAGGTTGATGCCCGTTACACCAAGGGCGCCGCCCGCGACCTCGCGCCGCGGAAGATTACGGTCAACGTCGTGCAACCGGGGGCCGTGGATACCGACATGAATCCGGCGACCGGCGATCTTGCCGCGGTCCTGAACGCGGCCACCGCCCTGGGGCGCTATGGCCGGCCCGAGGAGATTGCCGCGGCGATCGCCTTTCTCGCCAGTCCCGGTGCCTCCTACATTACCGGCACGACCCTGGACGTGGATGGCGGATTTAACGCTTGAAAATAATGCCCCCCTGGCGAACGAAAAACTTCCGAGCTAGGACCGGCGAGGACGACTCATGAAAAACCGGTTCGATAACGGCCACAGCGCGCGGATGACCCGGCGCACGCCATGCCGCCACATGCAATATTAGGCGGATTCGGGTGCTTTGTTATATGGGTAGAACACCCCATAGCGCTCGTCAGTCTTTTTCATCTACGCTGTCGTCTTCAAACATAGACCCCGTCTCCAAATGGAAAGCCAGCCAACTACCAGCCGACGGCCCAAAAACAGACCAAACCAAAAACAAAAGCCATGAATCGATCAAAACAAAATTCCAACCCAAATTGGTCTCCGCAAACAGCGGATGAGTCGTCCAAGCAACCGCGGAGCGCATCCGTTATCTGCCAACCGCATGTACCTCTGCCTTCCGCATGGTGGCGAATCGGCTTGGCTATCCTGTTGCTCGGAACCCCTATGGTCCAGGCGGCGCTTCTGCCAAACAATTTCTGGGTAAATCCCAGCTTCGAGCTGGGTAGTGACCTCGACCAGACCGACGGGACCGTCGCAAACTGGGATCGCGGCGGCAACACACCCAGCATTTGTCAGGTTATCACCAATAACTCCGTGAGTTCGGATCATTCGTTGGCGGTTATGGATGTCGATGCCGGCGATCTCTACGGCGAGTGGTACTCCGACGTCGCGCTCAGCGGCCATGCCTACGGCGGCGATACGCTGGATATCCAGTGGTACGAAATGTATAACCTCGACGGTCCGGAAATGCGCTTGACGGTGCTGTTCTTCAACGCCACCGACGGCGTCGTGGGCGAGACTCACTTCGTCACGAGCGGTTCGACCAGTGCTGGATGGGTGAGCACGATCGCGGATTCGACGTTTACCAGGCGAAACGGATCGTTGGCCGTACCCGTCGGCGCCGTGAAAATGCGCTGTTCGCTGGTTTCCGGCGGTTCTGGGAATCTTACCGGGGTGATGCTCATTGACGATCTGTCGGTGGCGCGCGCACCGGTGGCGAACCTGCTGTTCGGCAACTTCTGGGTGAATCCGTCGTTCGAACTCGGCAGCAACCTCGACCAAACCGATGGCACCGTCGCCAATTGGAATCGCGGCGGCAACACGGCCGCCATCTGTCAGGTTATCACGAACAATTACGCCAGTTCTAACCACGCTCTGGCGCTCATTGATACCACGGCCGGCGATTTCTACGGGGAGTGGTACTCCGACGTTTCCCTCAGCGGCAAAGCCAGCCCGGGCGACACGTTGAATCTCCAATGGTTCGAAATGTACAATCTCAGCGGCACCGAGATGCGCCTGACCGTGCTCTTCTTTAATGCTGGTGAAAGCGTTGTGGGCGAAACCCACTTTGTCACCGCCGGCACGACGAATGCCGGCTGGCTAGGTACGATCCAGAATTCGTCATTTACTAAGCGGAATGCTTCAATGCTCGTGCCGGCAGGCGCCGTCAAACTGCGCTGTTCCCTGGTTTCCGGTGGTCCCGGAACGCTGACCGGGGTGATGATCATTGATGATTTGTCCGTCGCGCGAGTCACGCCGTTGGTGTCGGGCAATTTCTGGGCAAACTCGACATTTGAGACGGGCAGCAACCTCGACCAACCGGACGGCACCCCGGCCAATTGGAGTCGCGGGGGAAGCGATGCTTCAATTGATCAGGTCACGACCAACAACTCCGCCAGCCCGACTCATGCACTGGTATTGGTGGATACCAATGCGAATGGTTACGGCGAGTGGTATTCCGACGTTCTACTCAGTGGCAGCGCAAACCCCGGCGACCGGTTGGACGTTAAATGGTCCGAAATGTTCGGCATCACCAATGGCGAGATGCGGGTGACAGCTGGCTTTTTCACGACGGGCGGCAATTTCATCGCGGAAACTCATTTCGTCGCCACCGGCAATAGCGCGGGTTGGCAGGACACCATCGCCGGCTCTCCGTTCGTGAAGCGGCAGCAAGAAGTGGTGGTCCCGGCAGGCGCGGGGAAGCTTCGGGTTGCACTGGTCTCGGCCGGTCCCTTCGAAACCATCGGCGTATTCGTTCTCGATGACCTGACAGTAGCCATCCATCCCACCACCATTCAGGCTGGCAACCTTTTCCCAAACCCGACCTTCGAAGAAGGCGAGCAGTTGGACAATCCTACCGGGGCCTTGCCCGCAGGCATTTGGTCGCGCGGGGGCAGTGACGGCTCGATCGATCAGGTCTCGATGGGTAACTCGGTAAGCCCCACCCACTCATTATCGGTGATGGACAATAACGAGAGCGGGTACGGTGAATGGTATGGGTTTCTCACCCTGCTCGGGGTTGGGCCCGGCGACGTGCTCGATCTGCAATGGCACCAACTTTACAGCACCACCAACGGCAGCATGCGTTTGACCTTCGCGTTTACCGATGCTGGCAACGGACAGTTGGAGAGTCATGATTACAATGTGTCCGGCGAAAGCCCGGGTTGGCTCGGCACCGTTGGCAACTCGCCCTTTGAGCGGCAAAACCAACGTCTGCTCGTGCCACCGGGCACCGTCAAGCTGCGGGTTAATCTCGCCTCCGGAGGTTCGGGACTGGTCACGGGAACTATGCTGGTTGACGATTTATCTGTGGCGATCAGCAAGCCGCGCATTACGGAACTCGTGCGCCTAGGCTCGAGCTGGGACCTCACCTGGGACAGTGTCCCCGATAAAACCTACACCGTACAATTCGGCGTTGCGCCGGGTTCCTTGGCGCCGCTCGCAACCGGCCTGGCTTCTGGCGGCCTGACGACAACGTATTCGGACACGGCCAGCCACGCCGGCAACGCCGGCTTCTACCGCGTCATTCAGGAATAGCGGAAAAGCATCGGCTTATCTTCCCGGCGAGGAAAAACCTCGCCGGGCAGACGAATAAACGGGAGTCTCTTTGGCTTTTTGTCCTCTCCGGGGCATCAATCCTGGCTGGTTTAGGTTACATTCAGCGCAATGAGATTACTGCCGGTTGCCCCTCGTAAGCCTCGCCTCTCTACACCGGGAGCGGCGAGGTTGGACGGCTCGTGCCGCAGGGTACGTTGGGCGGGCGCGCTGTTGACGGTGGGGCTCGGTGTGGCTTTCGCGCAAACTATCTTGGCTGGTTTGCTGCCCGGAAATACCTGGCCCAACCCAACCCTGGAAACCGACACGGATACCGACGGCGTTCCGAACTTCTGGCACCGCGGTGGCTCTGATTCTTTGATTGATGCATGGACCACTGCGCGCTCGGTCAGCCCCGCCCATTCCTTCTATCTCAACGACGCCAGCCCCCTTGCCTACGGCGAGTGGTATTCTGACCGGCTCAATATCACGGGCGGCACGAACTACCAACTCCGCTACAATCTCCGCTACACCATTACCAATGTCGGACCAATGCGCGTGACGGTAAATTTCTACACTGCTGCCGACGCCTACATCTCCGGCGTAAGCTATCAGTTCTCCGGGGCGCTCGACCTTTGGGAGGAATTCACGCAGTCGTTCACCGCCCCAGCAAGCGCAGCGAAGCTGAATCTCTCGTTCACCTCGGGCGGTGGGGTGGATGTTACCGGTCAAGCGTGGCTCGATGACGTTTCTTTGGCGATGGCGGCCGATCTCGATTCGCTTGTGCCATACCTCGAAAACTTCCCGTGGCTGCCGAATCCGCTAGTCATCCGCAACTGGAAGCAAACCGCCCTTGACTATCATCAATTCGCCTTCAATCCATCCATCACCGGCCAATATCTGCCGTTGGTCTACGAATACACCGCGAACACTGCGGGGGGGTTCTCCGGGCCGGCGTTCGGTCTGCCAAGTTATGTCGGCAATCCGCGCGACAGCGGCGAGGCCCTCACTGCACTCGGCGCCGTTCTGGGCGGCACGCTCGCGGGCCTGAACATGGCGTCGCTCAACGGTCACGACCGTGTCCAACAATGTGAAGTGTTCTATTGCTCCGTCAACGGTCACGGCCTGTTGTTGAATAATATCAACTCGCAAGGCTCCGGCTCGGCCTGGTATGACATTTTCCCGAGCGCACTTCTCTTCCAAATCGGTTCGCGCTATCCGGGCCGCGCTTCTTTGCAGACGAAGATGGCAGCCATTGCGGACAGCTGGCTCAGCGCGCTGCCAGTGTTGAGCAATAATTGGGAGCACACTGGCTTCAACTTTGCCAGCATGACACCGACGGATGACGCCTGGGATGAACCGGACATGGCCATCGGCATCGCCTGGCTCCAATACATGGCGTACGTACAATTCCACGACGCGAAGTATCTTGCCGCCGCCGACATTTGCATGACGCAGATGAACAGCCGCACTGCCAATCCGTTCTACGAAGCACTGGGCTTCTTTGGCCCGGCCCTTGCCGCCCGCATGAACGCGGAGTTGGATCGCAAATACTCCACGAGCAAACACCTCAACTGGATTTTTGCTCCCACGTCCGATGCTCGCCCCGGCTGGGGTTGCGAGAACTCACGCTGGGGAATCCATGACGCCTACGGACTCATGGGCAGCACTACAGATTCCAGCGGCTACGCCTTCTCAATGAACTCCTACACTGCCGCCGGCCTCATCGCCCCCGTGGTCCGTTACGAGCCGCAATATGCCCGGTTGATGGGTCGCTGGTTGTTGCACGTCGCCGCCAACGCAAATCTGTTTTACCCCGACACGCTTCCAGCCAATATGCAATCCAGCGGCGCGTGGGTCCAACAAACCGGAGTGCAAAGTATCTCCTACGAAGGCGTCCGTCACCTCGGCCCGGCGACGCCTTACGCCACCGGCGACGCTGCCGCACCCATTCAGGATCTGAATCCGTACGGCACATGGGGAAGCGGCTGGCTGGCGGCATTATTCCAGACGTCGAACGTACCGGGCATTCTCCAGATTGATTGCGTCGCGACCGAAGCGTTTCCACCTCCGACCTGGCCCACGTACCTCTATTACAATCCGTATGAAACCGTGAAGCAGGTCACGGTGAGCCTCGGATCGGATGCGAAGCACTTTTACGACCTCAATGCCGGCGCGTTCCTCGCCACCAATGTTTTCGGAAATGCCACGTTCACGCTGGCGCCGGATTCTGCAATTGTTCTGACGCTGTGTCCGGCGACAAACGCCCTCAGTCAGTCCGGCCAGAAGCTCGTGCTGGGGGGTGTCGTCATTGATTACTGGAACGGCACGCTGGACACGGATCACGACGGTCTTCCGGACTGGTGGGAAAGCCGCTACTTTGGGAGCAGCACCAATGCCTTGCCCCGGACGGCGGCGGCCAATGGCTTCAACAACCGGCAATGCTATGAGCTGGGTTTGGACCCGACCAATCCTGATTCTACTTTCCGGGTGCAAGCGCGCCTTCAGTCCGGCACGGGTTACCCGCAAATCAGTTGGTCTTCAGTCGGTGGCAAGCGTTACGCGGTGGAATATGCCGCCACCCTTACGGCCTCCGGGACAGGTTTTACCCCGGCGCTGATCGTGACGGAAACCAACGGGCCGGCGGGTGAGGCGAGCACGGCAGTTTTCGTGGATGATGGCACGCTGACCGGCGGTTTGACCGGCACGAGCAATCGCCTCTACCGCGTCAGACTGGTGAGCCCGTGAGCCGGCCCGTGCGCGAAGCTTCATTGTCCTGACGCTTCTCCATGTAATGGATATTAACTCGAGCCATCGCGGATGGGGGCAAGGCTTCATTCGCATGGTGGCAGAATTCGGCTAAACTTACGGGGTGAACAAAATGTTTGTCGCGCTTTTCCTTCTGCTTTTTGCGGTAGCCTTGATGCTGGTGGGCTGCCAGGCCACGCGGGCCGGTTACGAATCCGCGCCCTACCAGGTGGTGCGCACCGACGGCAAGTTCGAAGTGCGGGAATACCCGGCGCTAACGGTCGTCGAAACGCCCATGAACCGCCATGGCAATGAAGCCGACGGGAGTTTCAACCGCCTGTTTGGTTTCATCACCGGCCGGAATGAAGCGAAAAAGAAGCTTTCCATGACCACCCCGGTCTTCATATCCGGCAGCGATTCGAATCGCACGATGGCCTTTGTGATGCCGGCCAGGATGAACGTGGCTCAAGCGCCCAAGCCCGCAGATGGCGCTTTGACGGTGCGGGAGTTGCCTGCTGGCCGATTCGCTGTGCTGCGCTTTAGCGGCACGCGCAACGAAAAAATGGAAACAGATGCGCTGGGCCGGCTGCAAACCTGGATGGCTGCGGCGGGATTGCAGTGGTTGCCACCACCGGTGTACGGCTATTATGACCCGCCATGGACACCCGCCTTCCTGCGCCGGAACGAGGTGATACTGCGAACCGAATCGAGCCCATGATGCGGGACTTCAATCCGGCAGAATTCTTTCCATCAAGGTGAGTGTCGGCAATTCGCGGAGCATCCTTTCCACCCAAAAACGCCGGTTGGTCGCCAGCGCTACGGCGTGAAAGATCAGTGCCTGCACCAACTCGTACGGCGTAATCAGCGGCGGCCGTCGCCGCTTCACGCCACAAGCTTTGAACACTCGACGGATCACAACCGAGGGCAACAACTGGAAACACAAATCCCTGAAGACTCCACAGGGAAGCGCACATTCATTTCGCATCCCAAGGGTAATGGGACATTCCGTCTCAAAGTACAAGGCAAAGTTTGTTTGACTCCCGCCGGCTGCCGGCCAGCCGCTTGTGCCAGCGAGAGTTTGCTTCTCGCCACTGGCAGGACGTGATGCTGGAGGGTGAAGAAAGCCGGGGAACACGGAGAAAACCCGGAATTGATGACGGTCGGGAGGGAAGGAATCTCTTTTTCTGGCCGACCACCCCCACACCCCCGACCAGGGAGGGGCATTTTTGCCCGCCGGAGCTCTTATAGGTTGGTTTTACCGGGAATGAATTTTGGAAAAGTTCTACTGGGGGTGATGGATTTCAACCCTGCGTCCAAACCGGCGAGGTGTTTAGCCGGAG
>JADLHS010000461.1 GCA_020848635.1 Limisphaerales bacterium | reverse complement strand
CACCTGACTCAACACCGCGCCGGATTCCGGAAGATCACGCAGCAATTCCAACTCGTTTCTCGCCTGCACTTCCGGCGGAATGACGACGAGGGGCTTGGGTCGCGTTGCGAACCAGATCGCAATTCCAGTCAGCGCGAGCAGGGCGAAACCGAAAAGCCCCAGGCTGACCGAGTGCTGCTCCCAAAACGTTGGCGGAATTTCGGCATGCAGCGGACGCAACGGCGGGATGTCGTTGGGGCTTTGAGCGCACGCGACCAGCGGCGAACTGCATAAGACTCGTATTCCAAACCAAGCCATACGCCGTAGCGCTTGCTGCCCGCTGCCTGCTGCCTGCTGCCGGCCGCTTTTCATCCCCGTCGCCTCCCCCGTCTGGTTTCAAAGAAACGTTGCAGAATTTGGGCGAAAGAATCGGAAGTGCTGAAGCGCAGCGTTTCCACTCCGGCGCGATTTAACGCGCGGTCCAGCTCCGCCAGGCGCGCGGCATTCGTGCGGACGAATCGTTCGCGAACACTAGCACGCGCGGAATCTATTTCCAGCAATTCGCCTGTCTCGGCGTCCTCGATGGTCAATAGGCCGGCATTGGGCAGGGTGCTCTCGCGGGGATCGTGCAGGTGCAGGCACACGAGGTCGTGGCGTGAGTGGGTGAGGCCGATTTCCTGGATGGTGTCGCGGTTGCCCCTCAGCCGGTCCTTTTCCGTATCTGATGGCAGAAGGGTGACTGCAGGGCCGGGTGAGGCGTTGCCATAGCTGTGCAAAAAATCTGTCAGCAAGAAAACGATCGCGCGGCGATGCACCACATGATTCAAGAACCCCAGCGCCGCCGGGATGTTGGTGCCCCGTTGCTTCGGCTCATGGGCCAGCATTTCACGGATCACTCGGAGAATGTGACGGCGGCCTTTGCGGGGCGGCAGGAACAATTCCACCTGATCGGTAAACAGCAGCAATGCGACCTTGTCGCTGCTGCGCGTGGCCGACATGGCCAGCGTGGCGGCGATTTCGGCGGCGAACTCCCGTTTGCTCCGGCGCAGCGACCCGAACGCTGAGGACGCCGAGATGTCCAGCGCCAGCACCATCGTGAGTTCGCGTTCCTCGCGAAAGCGCTTCACGAACGGCCGGCCCATGCGATTGGTGACATTCCAGTCAATGTTCCGCACATCGTCGCCCGGCATATATTCGCGCAGTTCCTCGAAATCCATGCCCCGCCCCTTGAAATGGCTGAGGTAGGCGCCGACCATCGTGTCGTTCACGAGACGGTTGGTGCGCACCTCCACCCGACGGACGGTGGCAAGGAGTTCGGTGGTGGTCATTCTAATTTCTGTTCAGCCGTTGTCGTCCCGCAAAAATCAATCCCACCAAAGAAACAGCCGTCTCATTCGTTTTAGTTCGGCTGCAAGTCGCCCGACCGTTTCAGTGCCTTGGTCAACAACGTCAGGACAAAATTTGTAAATGTCCTTGGCCAATGAGTTCACATCCTTCAGTTCAGTCGTGAACCGTCCTTCCAAGAAGTCATGCCCAATGCCGGACAAGATGAAAGGTTGGCGCTTCTCAAGTGCCTTTAGCCAACGAATAATGTCTGAAGGCATAAGGTCATAGTTTGCTCCGCTGGTCTGCATGCCCCGCACAGCGACGTAGCTATCTGAGGTTGGTAGTAGAATCAGCATGTGATTCCCATCGCTGCCAGATGTTGTCGAACGAAACAGAAAGAATCCCGCGTCGCGCGCTTGTTGGCAGTAAGTGTCAAAAATCTTGTCCGCACGCAGGCGTGGCATTGAGAACGAATAACCGCCTCTGATGTTTTGTCTGGTCTGCGATGCAACGCCTGACGCCTTTGCCATTTTCGTGAGAAACTTTGAAAACTCCGGCTGATTGGCTTCACGCGAGAGGTTGACTACAGGTGAATCGTCATCGTCTGCGGAAACCACTGGCAATACTTTTGTAACGACAGGCCTTCCGACATCACCGCCAGTCTTCGCGCTGCGTTTTTTCAGGAGGTTATTCATGGGCAGATTGTTGTAGGTCTTCGCCGCATCAAGTGCGGTTTGGTCATCCCAACCAAGCCGGTTGGCATTAGCTCCGGCTTCCAACAACAAACGAACACACTCTGCACTTCGGCTAAAGACTGCCCAGTCCAATGGGAAAGTTGAGTGCTTTGGTAGTAAAGGGTTGTTGGGGTCTGCTCCAGCTTCCAACAGTAATTTGATAGCCTCACTCTTTCCTTTCTCCGCCGCTCCGCCCAAAGCACAAGTCAAGGTGACTCCTCCAGTCACGGCGTTGACGTTAAGCCCTTGAGCGATGCCTTCACGTATCTTCGCCAAGTCACCTTTGCGGGCAGCGGCAATTAGCGAGCTGACGCCTAGCTTAGCACCTCGTATCGCACCGGTTGCACCATCTCGGTTTGGTTTCTGGCGTGGCATATTTCGAGGTTCATTCTGCCTTCTTCGTTTTCCTCACGGCACAGGCACAGTGTTGAAAACCTTCTTGATGATCGCATCACTCGTCACTGCCTGCGCCTCGGCTTCGTAGGTCAGGATGATGCGATGCCGCAGCACATCCGGGCCGATGCTCTTCACGTCTTCGGGTGTGACATAGGCCCGGCCCTGTAACAGCGCCCAGGCCTTGGCCGCCAGCGTCAGGTTGATCGTCGCGCGCGGGGACGCGCCGAACTGGATGAAATGTTTCACGTCCAGTTTGTATTGCTCCGGGCGGCGGGTGGCGAACACCAGATGCACAATGTAATCGCGGATCTTCTCGTCCACGTGTATTTGATCCACGACCTTGCGCGTGTGCAGAATCTCGGCGGCAGTCACGACGGGTTTGATCTGAATCTCCGGCGCCGTGAACGCCATGCGGTCGAGAATTTT
>JADLHS010000460.1 GCA_020848635.1 Limisphaerales bacterium | reverse complement strand
TTCATCTGGCTGCTCCGCTCATGGAATCGGGAGGTGAATCTTTGGCGAGACGCGCCGATGCCAGCCGGCCTTGCGCTGTACGCCATCGGTGCGCTGGCGTATGCATTGCGGTACGACCAAGCGTCGAAGAGCACCGATGCTTTGCTCCTATGCTTTGGGCTTACTGTGTTTCTTGGTTTCCGGTTCTGGCATGCAGTTGAAGCGAAGCGGAGCGAACCATTCAACATTGCGGGAGTGATTGTTGCCTTCACGCTCGTTCTGCTTTCCATCAGCGCGGTGTGGCGTCCCGAATCGTTCCAGAATTTTCAATATCGTGGCCAAGCACGTTGGAGCGGGCTGTGGGCCAATCCGAATACGTTTGGGATTTTGATGGGGGTGGGAGTTGTGCTGGCAATCGGGCAAGCCGTCTTGAGGCTAAAGTTGAAGGTCCAAAGTCGGTCAACTTCGGAACCCGGATTGCGGAGTGCAGAATGGTGGCACTGGGTGAAGATCGTTTCGCTCCTAACTGCTGCGGGATTGTGCGGGCTGGGGTTGGTCAAGAGTTACAGTCGTGGGGCGTGGCTGGGGACGGCGGTTGGATTGGCGTTCTTGCTTTGGAATTTGATAAAGACAACTGCCCACCGCACCGGAAACTCTCACCCCCAGCGCCTCTCCCATCCGATGGGCGAGGGTGGCGTCGGACTCTCCCCACTCTCCCAGGAACACCTCATCCGGCCTTCGGCCACCTTCTCCCCATCCGATGCGGAGAAGGGAGCGCGAGGCGGAGAGGGAGAATCACTTTCGTGTAGTTCGTATGTTTCGCGGTTAAAAAAGAACTGGCTTCCGACCTCGGTCATTCTGGCATCTGTTTTCGTTCTGGCCTTCTGGAACTTCCGGCACACGGATCGCCTGGTCGCGCGCCGGGCGTTCTCCGTTGGCAACGTGAATGATTTTTCATGGCGCAACCGGGTGGCGGCCTACCAGGGGTCGTTGCAAATGATGGCGGAGAAACCGTGGCTGGGTTTCGGCTGGAACCAACCGGGACAAGTGTATGACGAGTTCTATCGCACGCCGAAAGTGGCCGAAGGAGCTGCCATTCAAATGAACGACTATTTCACGCTCGGAACGACGCTCGGGGTCCCCGCGCTCCTGTGCCTTGTCGCCTTCATTGGCCTAACACTTGGTCGAGGGTCGAGAGTCGAAGGTCGAGCGCCTGTTGAACCTCAGCCGTCCGCCTTCAGCCTTCAGCCTTCCGGCTTCTGCCTTCCGTCCGTCTGCCGCGCCGGCGCAATCGTCTTGCTCGTCGGATTCTGGTTTGATGGCGGGTTGTTCAAACTGGCCACGGGGGCCATGTTCTGGATTCTTTTGGCGCTCGGCAAAGAGGATGACGAATGAACTTAGCGCGGCCAATTAGATTTTGTTTGCCGCTGCTCCTGCTGGTGGGTTTTGTCGCAGCCATGATGTGGGCCAAAGCCAGCGACCCGTTCAGGCTGGTGGAGTTCTCGCTCAAAGCGGCCAGCGGTAAAAAAGTCAAAGGCATTGCGGTCCTGCCCAAGCCAGTCGGAAAGCATCCAGTGGTCATCTATCTTCACGGCGCGGGTGGGAACTTGCTGGGCACCGGCAGCGAATTGCGACAAGTCGCCGAACTTGGGATCGCCGCCGTCGGTCTCGAATATAACCAGACCAACCAAAGCCTCTTCGACGAGGAATTCATGGCCCTGCATCAATATCTCCAGCGGCAGGCCTGGGCGCAGAGTAACGCCACCGCGTGGGTTGGGTTCAGCCTGGGTGCGCAACGAACATTGAGTTTTGCGCTGCGGCATCCGGAATTGCAGCCGCAACTGCTGATCCGCCGGGCCGGTGGGTGGGTGGAGGAACTCAATGAACAATTCAAAATTCAAAATTCAAAAACTCAAGACGGAGAACCGGCTGCTCATCCTTCATCCTTCATCCTTCATCCTTCGTCTCCCATCCGCTGCCCTGTCCTGCTCATCCACGGCGAACGGGACGAGGTCTTTCCTGTGGCCGATTGCAAACGGCTGGCGGAACGATTGCGCGCGAATGGAACGCCGGTGGAAGTGCGGATTCTTCCGGAGTGCGGGCATGTTTTCGGCGAAGATAGCGGCCCCGTCGTGCGGGCGTTGGCGGAGTACTGCGCAGCGAAATTGCCGTTGACGGATTACGCCGGGGTCGTTCCCGGTTGCCGGTTGACCCCGACAGAGGCACGGAGATTCAATCTGGCGATGCGCCGGGCCGGCCAGCAACGGCGCGAACTGTGGCGGGCGGTGACGACCTCGCGGGAACCCGAACGTCACACGGTGATGAACGTCATCGGCGGATTGGAGGATTATGATCTGGCGCATATTTCGGCCGTGCAGTTGGAAGAGTGTGTTGATCTCGCCTGGCAGGCGCGGCGGAAATATCCCTGGTGCCGCGACGCGCCCTTGGAAATCTTTGACAAGTTTGTGGCTAATCCGCGCATTTACGAGGAGCCGTTGGGGAAACCTGCATTGCCCTTTGTTCGCGGTCCCGCGCCGCGCGTCAAGTATTGCCGGGACACCGGCGAGGCGAGTGATGCGATCGGACGCTGGCTGTACTCCCGGCTGCGCTTTCGCACCGCTCCGGCGGCCCCGGAATCTGCCATGGCGGACTTGATCAGACAAAGTGGAGCGTGCCGCGAAGGAGCGATGATGTACACGTATTTGGGGCGCTTGGCGGGATTGCCGATGCGGCCCGTGTACGTCATCTGGCCGACGTTAGGCTCGTGGCATTGGTACACCGAAGTTTGGGACACCGGGGAAAAACAATGGCACGCCGTGGACAGCGCCAACCAGGATCGGACTTATCATACCTCATGGGTTTTGAGAGTCCGCAAATCCACGATTCTCCCGACGACCGGTGAGCGCGGGGGTTGGAATGCATTGGATGAGCAACGCTGGGAGGCGTTCACGAATAGCATCGGGCTGTTTTATCCCAGTGGTCAGGTGGTCGTGCGGGTGTTGGATGGGGAGGAGCCGGTGAAAGGCCAGCGGGTGGTGACGCAAGCTTGGTTGAGCAACGAGGTGTTCTCCGTCCTGGCCGCGCGAACGGATGAGAATGGCGAAGCCCGCCTGACCTTGGGCCAAACCGCCCGCCATCCGTATCGCCTGCTGATTGACAGGCCGGGCGAGAGCGACTGGCAATGGTTGACTGTCCAATCCAACCAGACTTACACCGTGACGTTGAACATGGGAGACACCAAGCCGTTTGATAAATCAACGGAACCGCCGGCCCCGGAGTTTTCCAACAAGGGGGAAACGAGATGAGGCAGATTTTCAGAAGTGAAACGACCACAAAAAGGCACAGAAGGCACAAGATTCTTAGCCGCGAAAGAACGCATAGAACGCAAAGTTTCCCCCTCTCCGCTCCAGCAGGGAGGGGAGAGGGACGGGGTGAGGTGAGGGTTGGGTCTTATCATTATGGTTTTTGCGTTTTCTTGCGGCAATTCATTCGGCTGCGTTCACCCGGTTCCGGAGCGCGGGCGGTCCCGCGCCCGCAGCACTCACGCACGACGAAAGCCATCAGATTTTTCCAATGCTCGCCTTGCTGTTCCTGCGCTGCGACCGGGGGACCGGTCGCGCTCCTTCGGCTGCGTTCACCCGGTTCTTTGCGCCTTTTGCGCTTTTTTGTGGCGATGCAATGTGAATTTTAGGCAATGAATCCACTAACCAAAAAGTTGGTTGATCGGGCTTCTGCCTGGTGCCACCAGGCGCAACAACGCTCGCCGCGTGGGTTCACGGCTGGGGTCTTGATCGCGACGGCGGTGCTATCAATGGCGCACTACACCTTCGGAGACTGGATGATTTATCCGGAGGTATCGCTATGGAAAGAGCGTGCTTTTTGGGCGGGCGTTCCTTTGGTGGTCTGTGTGTCCCTGCTGCATTGGGTCATTTGGACGGTGGTTTCGCTCGGGCGATTGAAATCGGCGACAGTCATTCTGGCCGCCGCCGCAATATTATGCCTTGGCGATTTGGTTTGGTATCTGGTCTGGCTAAACCTCAAGGCCGTTGGCTTGGATTACCAAAAATTCGTTGAATACTGGGATTGGTGGGCGTATTGGCTGTCCGTGGTCGTGGTGGTCGGAAATCTGTTCCTGGCCCGACGATGGTGGCAACTGGTTCGCCCGGTCAAGCCACGGGAAGCCAGGACTTTTACGCGCCCGGAACTGCTGTTGAGGGGCGTCGCCGTTTTCCTGGCGTGGTGCGCGGTCATGCTCACCGCGATCCATCTGGTTTTACCACGAATGGCGGTGAACGATTTCACGCTCGACATGGCGGATGCCTTCCTGGTGCGGGAGGAATGGCGCGCGGATTATGATTTTGTCGTGCGGAGTGGGGTGAGTCGTGGGAAACGGCTGGGGGCGTTACTGGACCAAGCGAGCCTTGCAAATCTGCAACGGCGCCATTTCTACCCGGAGCTGAACGAGTCGGTTTATCGAGAATTTGTGTTGTCCCCGGTTGTGGATCGGCTGCCGTTGTCCGAATGGGATTGGCGGCGGACGCTATGGGAAAATTTTTATCCGCGTGTGCGCCGCGAGCACGATCCGGCGCTAGCCGCCCAGACGGTGGTGCGTTATCTGCGCGAGCGGGTGGGGATCGATCCAGCGTATTCATATCGGGTTGGGGTGGAAACGATTTGGACCCAACAAATGACTGATGAAATCGGGTTTGAACGAATTTACGTCGCCGCGTTGCGGTCAGTGGGCATTGCCGCGCGTTTGAACGCCGGCCAACGGGCGGAGCTATGGGCCGGCAACGTCTGGCAGGAAACACCACGACCCATCGTCGCGAGCTGGTCAACCCGTGGCGAAACAAACAAATGAAGCCTCCCCGACCATTTGATACGATTCAACTTAACCCCACTACAAACGACCGGCTCGGGCCTGTCCTGGAAAGCAATAAAATATGAAATCAATCCATCACCGACGAAACCTCGGAGCGTTCACGCTGATTGAACTGCTGGTCGTCATCGCCATCATCGGCATTCTCGCCGCGTTGCTGTTGCCGAGCCTGAGCCGCGTGAAGCGGAAGACGAACGAAATTGTCTGCTTGAACAACCTCAAGCAGTTGGGCATCGCCATGCACCTGTATCTGGCTGAGGACAATGATAAGCTGCCCTACGCGGCCCTTGAAATGGCCGATAAGAACCGCGAAATGACGTGGGA
>JADLHS010000459.1 GCA_020848635.1 Limisphaerales bacterium | reverse complement strand
CCGTTGGCGCTCCGTGAGGTCAATCAGCGCCACCCGGCATTCCTTCCCATCCCCTGTAACGCTGGCCCGGAGTTGGAACGTGAACGGCGGTTTGCCTTGGTTCGCGAGCGTCACCTCGCCGATCTCCTGGGCCCGGCTGGCAAAGGCCCGTTGCAACAAGGCCTCAAAGGCGAGACGATTTCCGGTCGCGACGAAATCCACGAAGCGCCGCTTCAACAGGCCCGAGCGTTCCATCCCCAGCCAACGCGCGGCGGTGAGATTCGCCTGCCGGATGACGCCGTCCGGTTGGAGAGTCAGGTAGCCCGCCGGAGCAAACATATCAACTTCGGTGTAGCGCTCCAGCGCCGACTCGAGTTCGGCCCGGGCCCGCTGCAGTTCCTCGTTCTGCACCTCCAACTCGATTTGTTGAGCTTGCAATTTGTGCAGCAGACGCTGGGTGTCGGTTGGGGTCGCAATCGGCAGGGCGACGGTTCCAGGCCGATCCTTGGCGCGACCGCGCAAATTGCGCGCGCCTGGAGATTGGCGAGGGTTCGGCTTCATGGCGCGGTTGACTGCGTTGCGTCAGGCTGTCGGATAGTGCGGGAGCATCCGCTCCGTGGGCAGGACGGCGGGGCTTCGTGCCGGCGCAAGCTTGCCGCGTTGACCGGCACTGGCGCACCCGCCGTCGGGTTCGGGGCTTTGGTCGGCATACGGAGTCAGACTAAGCCGGAAGCCAGCCTACGCGCCATGGGGTCTTCACCCCATGGCGGCACGGTAGGAGTCGGCTCCGTCCGGCGTGCTGGTCTCACGGCAGGGCGAAGTCCCGAATGAAAACCCAACCCGAGTATGCGGAATTCGGGATCACAATTATGCGTTCAGTACGGCGCGGACTTTCAAGGCCAGGGCTTCCGGGGAGAATGGCTTTTGGAGAAAGGGCGTGGCGGATTCCAGCGCCCCGTGGCGAAGCACGGCGTCCGCCGTGTAACCGGAGATGTAGAGCAACTTGATGCCGGGCTGCAACGCACCGACGCGCTCGGCCAGGCGGCGGCCTCCAATTCCGGGCAACCCCAGATCCGCCACCAGCAGATGCACGGTTCCCGGATGCGCCCCAGCCAGTTGGATCGCCGCTTCGCCGTGCGCGGCGGCCAGCACGACGTAACCGCGTGCCTGAAGGCCGCGCTGAATCAACTCCCGCAACCAACTCGTGTCCTCCACCAGGAGAATTGTTTCGCCGCCGGAGCGCGGGTCCGCCGACGGCTCGCCGGGCAGCTCGGTGGCCGCGAAGAGCCGACGATAAATCATTTCGGTGGCACCCGCCGGTTTCGGCGTCGGTTCGCGGGCGGGCTCGCCGCCGGGTTGCTGTGTTTCGGGCGTCATTCCATAGGTTCCCTCGGGCCGGCGACGGGCGGACCCAGCCGGCGACCACACGATTGCGCAGCGAAGGGTTCGCGGCGGGGGTCGGATTTATTTTCGGCGGCTACGCGCGAGCGCCGGCGGACGGCCACGGCAGCAGGCGGCGTTGGCTCGGCGGCGGGAGCGTCCCAGGCGAAAGTGATGACGCCAAGGATGAAGGCATTTTGCGCACGGGCCGTTTGGGCGCCGACCTTTCGGCGTCGGGTACCTGGGTCCAAATCCCCGCCGCGGTCTGTTTCCATTCCACGATCCTGGTTGGTTCCATGATCGGCAAGTATGCCCGCCATGGCGGGTCTGCGCTATGGGGTGTTTACCCCATGGGCGAGTTGTGTGAACGCAACCGACGACCGAGATGCGAACGGGGGGCGAGAGCGGAAATGAGGCTCGGAATTCTCAGATTCTCCAACCGCCGGTGAATGGCGACTGGCGCCAGTTCAGCAGCGGCGTGATCTGTTCGAGAGGCATTACCGTCGCCCGCAGGATATTTTTCACCGTGTGCAGCAGGGTATCCACCGCAAAGGGTTTGTTCAGCGTGGCGGCCAGTTGCAGGGACGGCGTCCGGGCCAGTTCGGCCGTGGGCATTCGGGCGGCGGCCATGACGACCGGTAACCCCATATGGGCCGCCCGCGCTTTCTTGACCAACTCCACGCCGGTCAGTTGCGGCAGGTCGTGCTCGGTGATGAGCAGATGATAGGGATTGGCTTGCAGCGCATTCCAGCCCGCGGCGCCATCGGCGGCGGCGTCAACCTGATAGCCGGGTCTGGCCAACGCTTCGGTATAGAGCCGGCGGAGGTCGCGGTCCTCATCCACCACGAGAATGCGGTGGGCGGGATGCGGTGGGAAAGGCAGCGGCGTGGGGGCGGACGTGGCCAAGGCCGGGGGTGGATTGCTTTTCATCGTGGCGCTCAGAAACGGTTGGCTGCTGCCGACGGAATCCTCCGCTTCGCGCAGGACTTTTTTCACGGTGCGACACAACTCCTCGACGGTATAGGGCTTGAGCAAGGTGGCGGCGGGTTGGAGCCAGGGGTGCCGGGTGAATTCCGCCTGGGGCAGGGTGCCGGTAGCCATGATGACCGGCAGCTCCATGTGGGCCGCATGGAGTTTCTTGAGCAATTCCACGCCGCTCAGCTTGGGCATGGTGTTGTCGGTGATCATCAAATCATAATCGTCGGCGCCGAGTGCCTCCCAGGCGGCGGCACCATCCTCCGCCCCGTCCACGTCATAGCCCAAACGCAACAGCACCTCGGTGTTGAGCTGCCGGATGGATTGATCGTCCTCCACCATCAGGATGTGCTCGGGCGGATTGGATTGGCAGGGCAGGCAGGTGGAGCTGGGCTCCCACGCTAGTAAGGTTTGATTATCGGTCATTGCACGATAACTTAATCACAAAAATAGGATTGGCGCTATGGGGTGTTTACCCCATGAGGATTAAGACCGTACGCCGAAGTGGGGTGGCGTCAGGCATCCCGGCCTGACTTAGCCGTAGCTACGCCGAGGGAAACCATGACGCCGGTCCCAAGAACCCCTGGCAGGCGATGTCAGCGACCGGCGCGACGCCGGTCCTACTGCTTGGATACGGCTTAGGAATTCGTGCTAAAGGATGGCCAGCGGGACGGTGCTCTCGATGACGCCGGCCCCGATGGCGTAGCGGGTGAGGCCGGCGGTGTCGTGGAGGTTCAGCTTGGCCATGAGATGTTCGCGATGGCGTTGGACGGTCTTGACGCTGATGCCCAGTTCGGTGGCGGTTTCCTTGTTGGCCTTGCCTTCGGCAATGAGCTGGAGCACTTCCAATTCGCGCGAAGTCAGGCTGGCCGCCGGCCGGGGCGACACGGCGGATCGCGCCGGGCCTGGGCCGTCGCGCCCGCAAAGCCGTTTCGCAATTTCCGGACAGTAAAAACGGTTGCCGCGGTGGACTTCCCGAATGGCCGCGCACACCACATGGGCGGATGCCTGCTTGAGCAGAAAGCCCTGCGCGCCGGCGCTGATCGCTTCCCGGATATAGGCGAGATCCCCGTGGGCCGAGAGCATGAGCACCCGGGTGGCGGGGATAGCGCGGAGAATCTGCCGGGTCGCTTCGAAACCATTGAGCCGCGGCATGGCGATGTCCATCACCACCACGGCGGGCCGCAGTTTCTTGACCAGCGCGACCGCTGCGCGACCGTCCGGGGCTTCGCCCACGACCTTGAGATCCGGTTCGGCCTCCAGCAATTTCCGGATCCCTTCCCGGACAATCATGTGATCTTCGGCCAGCAGGACGGTAATGCCTTTCATAGCCGGGCGAGGTTGATCGGGGATGGCGCTGGCGTTGGGATCGGAGCGCGGCGCTTTGTATCCTGGCGAGATGCCATAAGAACAAGATAAGGCTCAAGCGCCGTACCGGGGGGAGGAATCTGCGGCGGCAAATGTTTAATCCGGTTCATAATCTCACTTTAATGCGCTTTTCTTTCCGTGCAACCGCACCTCGAGCGCGGGTTTTGCGGCCGTCGGTCGGGCGGCGCTGGCCGACGGGAAGCTGGGCCTGGACGGTAGTGCCCTGGCCGGGGCTGGATTCGATTGTGAGAGTGCCGCCGACCATCTCCAGCCGTTCCCGCATGCCGAGCAACCCGAGCCGCTTGCCCCCGTTGGCGTGCAGCACCCGCGCCACGTCGAAGGCTTGGCCATCGTCGGTGATCCGCATACAAATGCGGTCCGGGAGGCGCTCGATGGTGACGGCCACCTGGCTGGCCTGCGCATGGCGCGCCACGTTATTGAGGGCTTCGTGGGCGACCCGATACAGGACGGTGCGCCGAGCAATGTCCAGGCGTTCAATCGCCGCGAAGGCGGTCAGGCGGGACCGCACGCCGGTCAGTTTGGTAAACTCCTTCATGAATGCATGCAGCGCGGGGATCAGGCCCAGGTCGTCCAAGGCGGTCGGGCGGAGCTCGCGGGCAAAGCGATGGACCGCGTCCACGGATTTTGCCACCAGCCGTTGCGTCTGCGCGAGCTTCCGCTGGAGCGTCCGCGGGTTGGCCGCGGCCCCGCGGGTCAACGCCGCCAGATGAACATTGATGCCCACCAGCGTCTGCGCGATTTCATCGTGCAACTCGCGGCTGATGCGTTTTCGTTCCTCCTCCTGCGCGTGCAGAATACGATGGGACAGTTGCCGCGCCTGCGCCGACAACTCGATTTCGTGTTGCGCGCTTTGTTGGAGGGCGGCCTCGACCGTCTGCCGCCGAATGATTTCCCGCTCCAGCTTCTGGTTCGAGGCGGCGAGGGCGGCCAGCCGCCGCTGTACCGCCTCCGCGCGTTTGCGGGCGGTAATGTCGTTGAAAAAGCAGACCAAGCCATGCTGGCCGGCGGGCAGGGTCACGCGGCGGATGTGCCATTCGTAGGACTCCTCCACCCCGAGGTCATGACGGTGCGCGGAAAAGTCGCTCGAAAAAAACGGGCTCCCGGTTCTTAGCGTGTGTTGGAACCGCGCCATGATTTCATCCGCGACCGGTCCCGGCCAGAGGATCGCGAGGACCTCCGAAAGCGCCCGGCCGATCAGGGGATGAACTTTGCGAAAAACCGGCCGGGCCTTGGGGTTGACCTGCAGCAGGCACATCCGGTCGTCCACCACATACACCCCGATGGGAGCTTGCGCAATGAGGGCGGAGAACAGGGCTTCATTCTGGCGCAAGACGGCCTCCGCCTGTTTGCGGACGGCGATGTCCGTGACCGCGACCCGGCACCATTTGCGCGTGCCCTTGAGCCCGAGGGCGGGCGTGGCCCGTAACCCCGCCCAAAACGGTTCGCCGCCTGGTCGCAGCAGGAGCACATCACAGAGGTCGTCCTTGGTGCCGGCGAAGGTTTTTTTCAGGAAGGCCAGCAAGGCCGGCTGACTCGCCGGGGCCACAAACAGCGGCAGGCGCCGTTGGATCAAACGGGACCGTTCCACGCCGAGCAAGGTGGCGCCGGTCAGGTTCGCTTCCAGGATCGTGCCCGATTCATCAATCGAGAAATAACCCACGGGGGCGAAGTCATAGAGGTCGGTGTAATTTTCCAGCGTCGCTTCCAGTTCGTCCCGGGCGCGCTGCAACTCGGCGTTCTGCAACTCCAGCTCGATCTGATGGACCTCCAATTCGTGGAGCAACCGCTGGGGACCGGGGGTGGGCTTGGGCGCCGCGCCGCCGGTTGGCGGGTGACGTTGCTGCGCGTGCAGGTGGGCTTCGGCGCGGCGGTAGAGTTCCGCCATCATGGGCCGGTTCGCCGATTGGGTCGAGAGATCGCGCAGCTCGGCCACGGCGCGGCGGCGGCGTTTGGCGGGCGGGTCGGCGCGCGGCAACTTTTGTTTCATGATTTCTTCAGGAGGAATCCGGATTCCGGCAACGATTCACGGGGTTGGCGCCACCGGACGCGGACCCAGAATCCGGGATAAAAGCTCGGATAACTTTCCGGTATCAAACGGTTTCGCCAGGGCGCCTTCAAACCCGTGGCGTTCGGGTTCGAGGATCACGGGGTCATTTGCGTAGCCACTCATGGCAATGGCCCGCACGCCGGGATCCCGCGCGCGCAACGCATCAACGGTGGCCTGACCGCCCATGCCCCCGCGAACCGTCAAATCCAGCAGCAGCACATCAAAGGGATGCCCCAGACGCTGGGCATCCAGGTAAAGCTCCACGGCCTGCTGCCCGTCTTCGGCCAGCTCCACCTGATGGCCCAGCCCCCAGAGCGTCAGCCCGAGGACGCGCCGCACGCCTTCCTCGTCATCCATCACCAGCACCCGTCCGGGCCGCGCCCCGCCGGTCCGTCCGCCGGTTGGCGGGTTGGACCGCAACGTCCGGGCGGCGGGCAGATAGAGGTGGAACGTGGTACCCACCCCCACCTCGGACTTCACCACGAGCGCGCCGTCGTGTTTCTGAATGATGGAATGGCAAATCGTCAACCCCAGCCCCATGCCCTTT
The DNA here is from genome assembly GCA_020848635.1 of Limisphaerales bacterium. Classification (GTDB taxonomy): domain Bacteria; phylum Verrucomicrobiota; class Verrucomicrobiia; order Limisphaerales; family JADLHS01; genus JADLHS01. The sequence goes on along the minus strand of JADLHS010000459.1, from coordinate 2,831 downwards.
TGCGTCCCCCGTTCCTTCGTGGAAAAATAGGGGTCAAAAATTTTCGGCAGCACCACCTTCGTGATCCCGTCGCCCTGATCGGCGAGGCTCAGCCGGACATATTCCCCGGCGGGCAAGGGCGGTTGATCCTCTTCGCTCAATATCACGTTCTCCGCCCGGACAAAGATCACGCCGCCGCGCGGCATGGCCTCGCGCGCGTTCAGGGCCAGGTTCCGGAGGACCTGGCCGATTTGTCCGGCGTCCACCTCCGCCCCCCAGAGGTCCTCCGCCAGGGAAAACTCACACCGTACGTTGGACCCGCTCAAGGCCGGCCGGATGGATTCCTGGATCACGCCCGAAAGAAACGTCGGGCGGCGGACCGGCGTGCCGCCCTGGGCAAAGGTGACGAGTTGCGCGGTCAAGCCCCGGGCCAGCAGGCTGGTGTCCCGGGCCTCCGCCAGATAACCCGCCAGTTTCGCGTCGGGCAGGTTGAGGCCTTGGGCCAGTTCCAGGTTCAGGAGGATAATGGTGAACAGATTGTTGAAATCGTGGGCGATGCCGCCCGCCAGAATCCCCGTGGATTCCAGTTTGTTGAGAATGAGCCGATCGGCCTCCGCCCGCTTGAATTCCGTGATGTCCGTCACCGCCACCCGGCACGTCGTTTCCGCCTCGAAAATATTAGCGCGCAGCCGCACCTCCACCGGGGGTTGGCCGTCCGCCTGGAGCTGCACCTCGCATTGCGCCTGCGCGCCCCGCGCAAACACCTGCTCTAGAAACGCAGCGAACGCCGGGCGATCCGCTAGTGCCACCAACAGTCCGAAGCGTCGGTTCACCAACGCGGAGCGGGCGATCCCGAGCAGGCTGGCGCCGGCCAGGTTGGCCTCGCGGATGTCGCCGGCGCGGTCCAGGGTTAGGTAACCCACCGGGGCGAAATCGTAGAGATCGGTGTATTTCTCCAACAACGCCTCCAACTTGCTTCGAGCAGCCTCGAGTTCCTCGTTCTGCATCTCCAACTCGATCTGGTGGACCTCCAATTCGTGGAGCTGCCGCTGGTTGTCGGCCTCTGCCTTCGGTCCGCTGTCTGCTGTTTTCTGTCCCGGGCGCTGGTCGCGCAGGCGCCGTTCGGCCCGGCCGCGCAGCGCGGTCGGAGCGTCCGCGGGAGTTGATTTCTTGGGCATGAGATCAATTCAAAATTAAAAGTTCAAAATGAAAAATGGCGGAGGCAAATCCGGGCGGGCAATTTTTCATTTTTCCTTTTTCATTTTTGATTCGGCGGCCGGCGCCGATTTGTTCGCGAGCAGCTTTTCCAGGGCGGTGTGTTTCTCCCGCAATTGCGCTTCCAGGGTCTTGGCGACGGTGATGTCCGCGAAGGTGATCACCACGCCGTCAATGCGGTCGTCGAGCGTCCGGTAGGGCATGATGCGGACGGTGAACCAGCGGCCGTCGCGGGCGTTGACCGGTTTTTCCGCGAAGCCGAGCTTCTGCAGGACCTCGTGCGCGTCGGCCGGCAGTTCCGGGTAGAGCAGATCGGAGGCAAGATCGGTGATAGGCCGGCCGACGTCGCCGGGGATGAGCTTGATGATCTTCGTCGCCTGGGTGGTGAACCGGCGCACTTTGAGGTCCTTGTCCAGGAACAACGTGGCGATGTCCGTGCTGTTGAGCAGATTCTTCATGTCGTTGTTGGACCGGGATAACTCGTCCACGCGGACCTGCAACTCGGCGTTGACGGTCTGGAGTTCCTCGTTGAGCGATTGCATCTCCTCCTTGGAGGTGGTGAGTTCCTCGTTGGTGGATTGCATTTCCTCGTTGGTGGACTGCATTTCCTCGTTGGCGGAGCGGAGTTCTTCCTGGGAGGCCTGCATGTCTTCGCGGGTGGTCTGCAACTCCAGGCAGACCCGCCGGTGTTTCTGTTCCAGTTCGGTCAGCCGGGCGCTGGGGGCCGGCGATTTTCCCACCTTCCCCGTGTGGCTCGCCGGTTTGCTCGCCGGCGGCGCGGGCGCATCGGTAAAAACGATCATCACCGATCCCCGCAGGGCCTCCGGGTCTTCGATCCGTTGGACCTTGAGATTCACGAACTGCTCCCCGCCGGGGGACGCGAGCTGGAGGTCCCGGAGCGCCACGGTCCCGGTCTTCCGGAGCACCTTCTGGAACGCGTTGGTGAGTTCGTAGCGCAGGCCCTCGCGGGCCATGGCGAAAATATTCCAGTTGGCCTTGCCCGCCGCGGGCTCGAGGTATTTGCCGGTCCGGCCGCTGACGTAGAGGATGTCGCCCTTGTCGTTCACGAGCACCGCGGGCGGGGAGTAATGCTGCAGGATCAATTGATCCGCCAGGGACTGGAGACTCAGGGGCGGTTTGGTTTCCGGGCGGCCGGCGGCTCCGCCGGGCAAATACGGGGCAAAGGACGAAGGAAACTCGATGGGCTCGGCCCGCGTGGCGGACTCGATCCGCCGATAGAGCCGCGTCTTGCCGCCCAGCGTGGCAAACAGGTCGGTGAATCCGCCGACCGTCTCCGCGCTGCCGAGTAACAGGAGGCCGCCGGGACTCAGGCTGTAGTGGAACAGCGGCATGAGTTTTTTCTGCATCTCTGGCGCCAGATAGATCAGCAGGTTGCGACAGCTCAAAAAATCCAGCTTGGTAAAGGGCGGGTCGAGAATGAGGCTCTGCGGGGCAAAGACCACCACCTCCCGGATCTCCGTGCCCACCCGGTAGCCGCCATCCACTTTGGTGAAGAAGCGTTTGAGCCGCTCGGGCGAGACGTCGGCGGTAATGTTGGCGGGGTAAAGGCCCAGGCGGGCCTTGTCAATCGCGTCCTTGTCCAGGTCCGTGGCAAAGATGGTCAGCGCAAATTTCTT